>JAAYUT010000396.1 GCA_012517485.1 Candidatus Atribacter fermentans | reverse complement strand
CATGCAAATTTTTCAAACCCTTAATGATGAGGGGAAAACCATTATTTTAGTTACCCATGAACACGATATATCACTTCACACTAAAAGAATTATCCATTTTCGCGATGGTCAATTAGTAGGAGATGAAAAAGTAGAGAATCCGGTTCGAGCCGAAGATATTCTTCAGGATTATGCAAAACAAAAAGAAAAACAGGAACTTGAAGAAAGTCATTTATCTCCAAGAAATTAAATAAGAATAGGTTTCCCTATCTTTTTAAGAAGAAACCCTTATGCCACTTTCATGGCACCAGTTGAGGATGAAAATGTCTTCCCCCTCACACACGCCTCTCCCACCAGGGGAGAGGGAAAAAATATTGCTTCTTCTACAGAGAGGCGAGGAAAAAAGAACTCGTTCCTTCTCCCTTGATGGGAGAAGGTCAGGATGAGGGTGAGAATTCAGAATAAGATTCCCGTTGGTTTCTATAAATGAGTTTCCTATAAAAACATACCTGTATTTTCAGGATAGAATAACTTAGTATTTATTTACTTTTAGGAGGTGTGAAAAAAATGTTTAGTCATTATCAACAAAGAAAGCAAATTAACTCTATTTGTTTAGGAAGTATTCTTTTTTTAGGGCTGTTCTTTCTGCTTAATTTCGGAGTATTTGCCGAAGAAATAAATAATCCTCCACTTCCCCTTTCTGAAGCAGTCAAAATTGCATTAGAAAACGGAAATGAAATGAAAAAAGCTCAATATGAATTACAGCAAAGTGAATTAAATTACAAAAAAACCAAAGCGGATTTACTTTTAGCACCTTCTGTATTAAGTGAGCTTTCTAATCAAACCGCACTTTTAGTTGCACAACGAAATTATGAAATTACTCGTTCCAATCAAATCCAAATCGTAGAAGAAGCTTATTATAATATTCTTAAACTCCAACGATCATTAATTTTGGCTCAAGAAAATATTAATCGTTCTCAAAAACAATTGGATAATGTTAAAGCAAAATATTCATTAGGAATGGTTGCTCAAATTGATGTGATTTCGGCCGAATATGAATTATCAAAAGCCCAATCCGATCGCTTGAATGTGGAAAATAACTTACAAATAGCTAAAATGAAGTTTAACCAGCTTTTAGGAAAAGATTTAAATAACCCTGTAGAATTGGCAAGCGAATTGGTTTTTAACCCATCAAATATTGATTTGAAGGAAAGCGTTGATTATGCTTTGAAAAACCGCCTCGAAATCAAAAAAGCCGAAGACGAGGTAATTTTAAAAACCAAAGAGGTTCAAGTGAATACCAATGATTACACGCCGATTATTAATCAGCAGTTATCTCAAATTGGATTGCAGATTGCTTTGGTTAATCTTGAAAACATTAAAAACGACATTCAAGTTGAGCTGAAGCAAAACTATGAAGCGTTAAAATCCGCAGAAAGAGCTGTTCCACTCCAGGAGAAAAGTTTAACCAGGGCTAATGAATACCTTAAAATAGCAGAAGCACGATATGATGCAGGAGTTATTACCAGCATTGAACTTATTGATGCCCGTAATGAAGCATATCAAGCGGAAAATGCTTATTTACAAGCAGTATTTGATTATAATGTTGCAAAATCTAAATTTTATAATTCTTTAGGGATGTCTCTTGAAGAGCGGATGAAAGTATTTTCTGATGAGGGGACAAAATCGACTGGTGAGCAACAAGGAACTGAAGAAGGATCAGATCAATCTGAAGAATAAGAGTTTTGAGAAGGGAGGAAAATATGGCAGGTATTGTTGGAATTTATCAAGGGAATCAAATCTCCCTCATTGAAGAGCTTTTACCAAATATTTCTTATCGCGGAAAATCAGGGAAAGTTCTTTTCCATAATGATTATTGTTCTCTTGGAATGATATGGAGTGATGCCCAAGCACCTCCCATCCGTTTGGAGGAAAATAAAATAGTTTATGAAGATCATGGAGGTGATGGTCGTTTAGTAAAAATAATTCTGAGCAAAGAGAATATTGTGCTTTCTCGTGATTTTCTTGGAATTGTGCCACTCTATTATGGCTGGAAAGATAATGAAGTTTTAATATTTTCTTCAGAAGTAAAACCTTTATTAAAAATAGTCCCAAAAATCAACGAGCTATTGCCTGGATATGTCTTTAATGGAAAAGAGATGGAGTACCAAATAAAATTACCGCAACAATAAGCATTGACAGACGATCCTAACCAAATAGCTCATACACTTTATATGTTATTATCTGAAGCGGTTCAAAATTGCTTATCTACTCAGGAAATTGGGTCTTTGTTATCGGGAGGTCTGGATTCTAGCGCCATATCAGCTATCGCCAGACATCATATAAAAACGCTTCATACTTTTGCTGCAGGGGTAAATTCAGCTCCAGATCTTTTTTATGCTCGTGAGGTTGCTGAATATATTGGTTCTATTCATCACGAAGTGGTTGTTACCCAACAAGATTTAATAGCGATATTACCAGAGGTAATCTATCATTTGGAATCCTTTGATCCGTTATTAGTTCGATCGAGTGTAACTCATTATTTAGTTTCCCGGTTAGCGGCTGATTATGTTTCAGCAGTTTTTTCTGGAGAAGGCGGTGATGAATTGTTTGCCGGATATGAGTATTTAAAATCAATTCCCCTTGAAAAGTTGCCCATTGAATTAAGGGATATCATGCTCCGTCTTCATAATACAGCTTTGCAGAGAGTAGATCGTTGTGCTTCGGCTTTTGGTATTATAGCTTATATACCCTTTCTTCACCCCAATGTTGTCCGTTTTGCTTTAGGTATTCCTCCTCGGTATAAGATAAAAAATCAAGAAGAGAAGTGGATTTTGCGATGCGCGTTGGAAAATGAACTCCCAAATCATGTGCTTCATAGAAAGAAAGCCAAATTTTGGGAGGGAGCGGGAGTCAATGAGATATTAGCTTCCTATGCGAAGGAGAAAATTTCAACATCAGAATTTGAAAAAGAGCGTGTTCTCCCCAATGGATGGAAATTGCAGTCTCAGGAAGAATATCTTTATTATAAAATTTTTAAAGATTGTTTTGGCGAAATAAGCCATCTTGATTGGATGGGTCGTACGAAAACATATTCCGAAAATTGACTTATTTGTTTTATTATGATTTCACCCCAAAAGATATATTAAGCTTTTTTGAGAAAATTATTAAAGCACCCTTCTATCCTGAAAATACCATCAAATGAATCCCCCCTTAATGGGGAGTAAATTGAGTAATTTCCCTCATATTAACAGTATTAAGAAAGACCTTTTTCATTATTATATTGGTTATAAAAAATGAAGTCTTAGACTGAATTACTTTCATAAATTCCGATAGCAAATATTCAAGAAAGTGGTAATATGATTCATAAAATTTTATATTCTTCTGGAGTATTATCTATGAACCATACTAATAGTAATCTGGATGGATTGGAATATTTCGTTCAAAATAAAGTAGAAAATCATGTTATTAAAAGTAATGATCATAGAAAGTTATTTCATATTTTTAAATATAGCGAAAATAAATATCAAGAGATGAAAACTAATTTAATAGACGATGTAATCAATTTTAGAGATAGTCAGTCAATAACTTGGATTAATGTAGATGGTATCTGTCAGGAAAATATTTTATCCAAGATTGGATCGATATTTGGAATCCATCATCTCGTTTTGGAAGACATTCTTGATACCAGCCAACGTCCAAAAGTAGAGGATTATGAAAATTATCTCTATATAGTAGTAAAAATGATTTATACCCAAAACCAGTCAGATGAAATCATTTCTGAACAAGTTAGCCTTATTCTGGGAGATAAATTTGTTATTTCCTTTCAGGAAGAAAAAGAAGGAGATGTTTTTGAAGAAATAAGAAATCGCATTCGTCTTGGTAAGGGTCGATTGAGAAAAGCGGGGGCGGATTATTTAGTTTATGCTCTTCTTGATGCAATTGTCGATCGTTATTTCCTTATAATTGAACAAATTGGGGATCAATTAGAAGAATTAGAAGATGAATTGGTTGACCATCCTTCCTCAAAAATTTTATCCAATATTCATTTTTTAAAGAGGAATATGATAAATTTTCGAATCTCTATCTGGCCTATGCGTGAAGTGATCGGTTCTTTAGAAAGACGAGAGTTTCCTTTTATTGAAAAAACGACTGTTGTTTATTTACGGGACATCTATGATCATATTACTCAACTGATCGATACGATTGAAACTGATCGAGAATTAATTTCCAGTATGATCGATATTTATCTCTCGAGTGTCAATAATCGTCTAAACGAAGTGATGAAAGTTTTAACCATGATTGCTACCCTTTTCATGCCCCTTTCTTTTATTGCAGGAATATATGGTATGAATTTTCATTTTATGCCTGAACTGCATTGGAATTGGGGATACCCAATCACTTTGTTCGCCATGGGAGGAATAGCACTGATTATGCTCTTTTTCTTTAAAAAAAAGAAGTGGTTATGATTGAATCATTCTTATTTCTTTTGGATTATAAGACATAGTTTTTATGAAAAATTGAATGAATATTTAAAATCTCTCAGGAGGCTTAATGGATATGAAAGAAGAGTCATCAAAAGGGACTCCCCCTTTAATCCGGAAAAAAGGTGGGAGTAAAATGCAAAAATCTTTAGGACCGGTTATTAACTTGGAAGAACATGTTTTCCCTGATTGGTGGCGAAGAATATTTAATTCAATTTATTTAAAAACCGATGCAGATGTTGTTGAAGATAAAGAAATAACTCGTAAAGAGGTTGATTTATTTACTGAAGTCGTTTCGCTATCTCCTGATGACAAAATATTGGATCTTTGCTGTGGTCAGGGAAGGCATTCTTTAGAGTTAGCAAGACGAAACATGAAAAATGTTTATGCATTAGACCGTTCCCATTACTTGATACAAAAGGCTAAAATGCAGACCAAAAAAGAAGGACTAACCATCCAATTTCGAGAAGGGGATGCACGGAAACTTCCCTATTCAAGTGATTTTTTTGACGTGGTTCTCATATTGGGAAATAGCTTTGGTTATTTTGAAACTGTTCAAGATGATATGAAAGTATTAAAGGAAATTTTCCGGGTTTTAAAGCCATGGGGACGATTGTTAATTGATGTCGCAGATGGTGAATTTTTAGCAACCCATTATGAGCCCCGTTCCTGGGAATGGATTGACAAGAAGTATTTTGTTTGTCGAGAACGATCCCTTTCAGCTGATGGTCATCGGCTTATTTCTCGAGAAATAGTCAACCATGTAGATCGAGGAGTTTTAGTTGACCAATTTTATGGAGAAAGACTTTATACTGAAGAAGAACTCGGCCAACTTCTAAAAAATGCTGGTTATAATGATATTGTTTTTCATGAAAAAATGTCAACTTGTTCTCAAAGAAATCAAGATTTAGGTATGATGAAACAAAGAATTATCGTCAGTTCTCGAGTGAAAAAACCCTGGACCCCAGTTAAGAAAAAATTGCCACCAAGTATTCGTCGAGTTGCAGTGGTGTTCGGTGACCCTGAGAAACCTGACATTTTAAAACCATCTTCAGTTTTTGATGATGACGACTTTTATACCATAGACCAACTGAAATCAGCTTTACTTGAATTAAGAGAATATAATTTTATTTATCTCGATAATCATCAAAAACTGATAAATGATCTGATTTCCCTTCGAGGGAAAATTGACTTGGTTTTTAACTTGTGTGATGAGGGTTTTAATAATGATCCTCGTAAGGAGTTGCATATCCCATCTTTCTTAGAAATGATAGGAATTCCTTATACTGGGTCTGGACCTCAATGTTTAGCATATTGCTATGATAAATCATTAGTTAGAGGAATGGCGCGAGAGATGAACATTCCAGTTCCGAAAGCATTTTTTATTAAACCAGAGGATACCATATTTGATCTGATGATCAATTTTCCGGTTATTGTAAAGCCAAATTTTGGTGATGCAAGTTTTGGGATTACTCAAAAAAGCGTTGCTTATAAAATTGAAGAATTGATGAATGCTATATCGGATATTCGAAGCCAATTTGGATATGATAAACCAATTTTAGTTGAAGAATTCATAACCGGTTCAGACCTAAGTCTTGGGATTATTGGAAATTTTCCTGAATCATATCTGGTACTTCCTTTATTAGAGGAAGATTATTCAGAACTGCCAGCAGGATTGCCAAAGATCTGTGGGTACGAAGCAAAGTGGCTCCCTGATTCTCCATATTGGAGAATAAAATCAGTTAAAGCTAAAATTCCCGAAGAAACCGAGAAAATAATTATAGGAAGTTCGTTAAAACTTTTTGAGAGATTGGAATGTCGAGATTATGTTCGTTTTGATTGGCGATTGGATGATTTAGGAAATCCACGACTGTTAGAGGTGAATCCTAACCCAGGTTGGTGTTGGGACGGGCATTTAGCTAAAATGGCAAAATTAGCTGGAATGTCATATGTTGAATTGTTGGAGTCAATATTAAAAGCAGCTGAGATTCGTCTTGGTTTTAGAAACCTAAACGGAGTTAAGAAAACATTTCGTGAAAATCAATTAACTGGTCAAGAAATAACCTTAAATCAAATGTCATCAGGAGGGATGTCATGATGAGAACTCGTCGTTTGGGGAAAACCAATCTCGAGTTAACAGTAATTGGATTTGGGTCTTGGGCAATCGGTGGTGGAGGATGGAGATATGCCTGGGGTCCCCAAGATGATTCAGAGTCTATAGAAGCCATAAAAAAAGCTTTGGATCTTGGGATAAATTGGATTGATACTGCTGCAATTTATGGCCTTGGACATTCAGAAGAAATAGTTGGAAAAGCGATTAAGGGTTTTTCCAAAAAACCAATCATAGCAACAAAATGTGGTTTGGTATGGGATGATAAGAAAAATATTTCCAATCGGCTGAAAAGAGAGAGCATTAAAGCTGAGGTTGAAGCAAGTTTGAGGAGGTTAGATGTCGACACCATTGATCTTTATCAAATTCACTGGCCAATTCCCGATGAAGATATCGAGGAAGGATGGGAAGCAATGGCTCAATTGGTAAAAGAAGGGAAAGTGAGGTATATTGGGGTATCGAATTTTAATGTGTCCCAAATGAACCGAGCCCAATCAATCTATCCAATTGCTTCATTACAACCCCCTTATAGTATGTTGAAAAGAGATGTAGAAAAGGATATTCTCCCCTATTGTAATCAGAATTCAATTGGCGTTGTTGTTTATAGCCCAATGCAAAAAGGATTGCTGACTGGGAAAATCACTCGTGAGAGAATAGCAAGCTTTCCAGTTGATGATCACCGAAGAAATGATCCCGAATTTAATGAGCCATTAATTCGTTATAACCTTGAATTCATTAATCAGCTTGTTCCGATAGCTAAAAAGCATAATAAAACACTTGCACAGTTAGCAATTGCTTGGGTTTTGAGGCGTCCTGAAGTAACATCGGCTATTGTAGGAGTTCGACATCCGGACCAAATAGCTGAAACAGTTTTAGCAGGCGATTGGACGCTTCCTCAAGAGGATATCGATACTATTGAGAATTTACTTCATGAGCGTCAACAAAAATTAATGAATAAATAATGACTAAGAAAATTGAGGATGAAAATTTACTTCCTATTCATCCATTCACTTTAGCTCTTTATCCTGAAAATACCATCGAATAATTCCCCCGTTGAGGGTGGTAAGGGGGCGTACCATTATCAGTCATCTTGAGCCCTCGCTTTTTGAGGGCGTGAGGATCTCATCTTTTATAAGTTAGGGGATCGTAGAATTAGAAAGGATGGGGTTCTCATGTTATCCGATAGAAGTCACCGGACTCCTTAGAATGACAGACTCAATAAATGAGATTGCCGCGTCGCATAAGACGCTCCTCGCAATGACGGAATGAGAATAGGCTTGATAAATCAAGCCTCCACAATTAATTTTTAATGTAGCGATATGCCATGGCATGTCGAATATTGTATTTTCATCTTCATCTGGTGTCACAACCTGATATTTGTGTTTATCATGTTTTTTGTTTATCCAATAAAGGAATATCACTCCCGTTAGTTAATTTCATTTCATTAAAGAAAGCGATTAAATTATCCATTGGGCAGTCTGAACCAATTTCATGAGAAGCTGAAATGATATAATTATTTTTGGACCCTAAAACTTCAATACATTTTCTTACTTCCAGTTGAACATCGGTAGGAGTACCGAAAGGGAGAGTTTTTTGGGTACTTATCCCTCCCATAAAAGTGAGGTGATTACCAAAACGGTTCTGAAGAAGTTGGATATCCATTGCTTGTGGCTGGACTGGTATAAGAACATTAAGTCCAATTTCAATCATATCATCCAATATTTCCAAAACATTTCCACAGGAATGATGAAAAACCGGTATTCCCTCTTTTTTGGCAACATTCCAAATTCTTTTCAATCTTGGTTTAAAAAGATTTTGCCAGGTTTTTCGAGCAATCAACAAACCCCTTTGTGTTCCATAATCATCCCCAGTATAGATTCCGTCTACCCCTAATCGAATAAGATGACGAAGAACCTCAATTTGGTATTCAGTAATGAGATCCAAAAGCCTTTCTAATTCGGTTCGATTATCAATAAGATCGATCATGAAGTTCTCAAAACCTCTCAATAACCAGGCTCTTTCCATAAGAACCCAACCCTGGGTTGAAAGAATAAAATATTCTTTTTTTTGCCACTCCTGAAGTGGAATAAAATCCTGATATAAAATTGGATTCTGGGGATCGGGAAATTGAAAGGTACTAAAGCTTTTCCAATCAGTTAAGGGATGGAAGCAAGGGAGATACCCTTCTGATTTAATAAGATCCCATCCAACACCAAAAATATCATAGTCAACGCCCTTTTCTTCATCCAATTTTACTTTTTTATGAGTATCCATATAGAGGAAATGGTTTCCTAAAAGTTCTGGAAGCTCATTTTCATGAATTTGAAAATGTTTAAGAAACTCTTTTTTCATTCTCCAGGTGAAATCAATTTGATGAGGAAGACGATCGCTTTTTTGGTGAAGAATCGCGTGTTTGACTCTTTCTTTTTTGGTCAAAGCAAACCCTCCTTTTTTAAAAAGGGGAGCCCAGCTGCCCCCATGACGCTCGCTTTTCCTTTAAAAGTTCCGAGTTTCAAATCAGGAAGAGAAAACGACCAAAATTGATGTTTAAAATAATAAGATTCAATGAGCTTGAGCCAAAAATCACCAGACTCGGAAACTCCGCCACCTAAAATGATGACTTCTGGATCAAAGATCTGAGCGATATTAGACAGACCAATTCCCAAATAATAAGCAGCTTGATGGACGATATTGGTAAAAGGGATAATATTTTCCTGAGCTTTTTGCATTATAACAGCACCACTCACCGGTTCTTTTGTCAAATGATAGGCTTCTCTTTCCATCGCGCTTCCAGAAGAAAGAGCTTCAAGACAGCCAGCGTTTCCACATCGGCAAAGGGGACCGCCCGGTTCAACAACAATGTGGCCTAATTCAGCTGAAATACCTCTTGCACCGCGAATAAATTGCCTTTCCCAGATTAACGTTCCTGAAATTCCGGTGCCAACACTCACATAGACCAAATTCCGAAATTTTTTCCCTTCTCCAAAAAATACCTCAGCAATGGCACCGCTCCGGACGTCGTGTTCCAAGTAAAACGGGAGATTGAGTTTCTCGGAAAGAATCTGAACCACTGGAACATTCCGCCAGTTGAGATTTTCCGAATAAACCATCATTCCATGATCGATATCAACCAATCCTGGGCAAGCAATTCCCATTCCAATTAACTCATGCGATTTTTTCAGTTTTTCCTGAAGTAATTGTGTTAAAGAGACGATGTCATTTAAAACTTTTTCTACCCGTCTTTCTGAGGCTACTGGCATTTTTTCATAAGCAAGAATATCCATTTGTTCGTTTACTAATACTCCAGCTATTTTGGTTCCTCCTAAATCTATTCCAATTGAATAAGCCAAAATTTATCTTCCTCCCTAATAATCTACTGATGATTTTTTAAAAAAGAATTGGGTTGGATTGCACTTCATCATACATGGCAGTTATATTTTTTATTGGCGTATCCGGTTGTATATTGTGAGTTGCTCCTAATAGCAATCCTCCATTATACCCGACTGTTTCAATGCGTAACTTCACTTCTCTTCTTACCTCCTCCTCATTCAAAAAAGGAAGAGTTTCTTGTTCATCAATAGTACCAAAGAAAGCGAGATGATCTCCGTACTTTCTTTTTATATCAGCAGGGTTCATGCATTTAGGTTGTATTGGATTGAGGACATCAAGACCCAGCTCGATGAGATCGGGTATAATTGGTTCAATATTCCCGTCGCTATGATAAATAATGATAATTTCGGGATTTGATTGTCTGAAGGTTTTAAAAAGTTGCTCGAGGCGGGGTTTTAATCGTTTCCTCCAGACTTGAGGTGACATCATCATGCCCTGTTGAGTTCCAACATCATCTCCACACATAATAATATCAATGCCTAAAGAGATTAATTGTTGGCTAATCGCTTGATAAAAATGGAGCGTTTGATCAAGGATATAATCAATAACTGGATTCTCCTCGTAGAATTCAATTAAAAATTTTTCCAAACCAACTAAATACCAAGCAGGCTCAAAATTGGTACTCCCTAAAAACCCCATAGTTGCAAGTTGATGATGATTATTTTGAAGTATTTTTTTTGCTTGGTCAAATCGACCGGGAGCCCAAGGATCTGGAAATTGATAGTGGTTAATTTTTTTCAAATCCGATAAAGGATGGGCGATCATTTCATCGTAATAACCGACTCGTTTATAGACAATTCCCCATTCATCTGTAAAGCTTCCATCAGTTAGGATTGTAGCATGGAAACTACGTGGTGGGCTAAATGAAATCCGTTTCACATCGTTTCCTATGACTTCGTCAAGTTCATCTGGTAAACAACGAAAATGGTGGCAAAGGCGTTCTGCTATTTGAGGCGTAAATGAGTTATAAATTGGTACTCGATCCGGTTTGATCTTCCGGAGGGCGCACAACACTCTTTCTTTGGAAGTCATATTTTTTACTCCTTTAAGGCACCGAAAGTTAATCCGCTAATGAGGTTTTTACGAACGATAATACCAAAAATGATAATTGGGATACTCACTAAAAGTGATGCAGCACACATTTGTCCCCAAGATATTTCAGCAAAACCTATAAAATTATAAACACCAACCGTAACCGTACGGCGGTTCACACCGGTAAGAATTAAAGCAAAAAAGAATTCATTCCAAACAAAAATAAAACAAAGAACCGCAGTTGCAAGAATTCCAGTAAAAGAAATGGGTATTGTAACATACCTCAAAACTCTCAAACGACTACAACCATCTATCATTGCCGCTTCTTCAAGTTCTATTGGAACTTCATCAATAAAACCACGTAATACCCAGATAACAAAAGGAAGATTAAAAGCGATATAGATTAAGATTAAACCGAGATAACTATCATAGAGGCCGATAGATCTAAACATAAGAAAAAATGGAATTGCTACAACAATAGGAGGGATCATTCTCATAGAGAGAATATAAAACGAAAGTGCCTCTTTTTTCGTAATAGAAAAACGAGAAAATCCATATGAAACACCAAACCCGATTATCATTGCAAAAAGGGTAGAAATTAAAGCGACGGTTAAACTGTTTAAATAATATTTTTGGAAACTGGCCTCTTTTAAAACATTTCGATAATTATTAACAATTGGTTTAAAGAGAAAACGGTAATCAAAAACATCTGCTCCACTTTTAAATGAAGTGATAACAATCCAATAGATGGGGATAAAGAAGAGGAGAACCACTAAGATGACTAAGACATAAATAACAACTTGAAGCACATTTTTTCTCTTCATCATTTAATTTCCTCTTTCGAGAAAAATTTTCTAAAAATAGAAATGAGGAAACTTGAAACAAAGAGCATTAAGATTGCAAGGGTAGCAGCTTCTCCGAATTTCATAAATTCAAACCCTTTAATATAAGCATAGATATTGAGTGTTCGTGTATTATAACCAGGCCCACCTTTAGTGGTGATGAAAATGCTCTCAAATGCTTTAAAAGCTTCAACAGTTCGGAAAAGAAGTGCAATCATGATAATTTTCCTCATCAATTTAATAGTAATGGAAAAGAATATTTGAATGGAGTTTGCTCCATCAATTCGGGCAGCTTCAAGGGTTTCTTTGGGGAGATATTGTAAACCAGCCAAAAGAACTAAACTGACAAAGGGTGTCCACTGCCAAATATCGATTAATACGACAGCCCAGATTGCTGTTTTCGGATCAGTAAGCCAAGAAAACCCACTGATATGAAAAAGATTTTTTAAAATATAATTCATTAACCCAAGGGTTGGATCATACATCATATAAAAGGATAGTGCACTTACAACCGGAGGGATAATCATAGGAAGCATAATAAATATAAGAGCGATAGATTTTCCTTTAAAATTTTGATTAAAAAGCAGCGCAATTAACATTCCAATAATAAATTCAAAACCAACTGCAAAGATAACATAAAGAAGCGAATTTTTTAACGAGATATAAAAAACATTATCTTTAAAAAGCTCGAAATAATTTCGCAAACCATTAAAATTATTCGAGAAGATGCTAAAATCCCGAAAACTGGTATACCAAGTAAAAAGAGTTGGATAAAGGCTGAAAATTATGAGAAACAGTAAACCAGGTAAAATAAAGGCGAAAATTTCTACTTTTCTTGTCCTCATCTTCTTCTCCTTCGATAAAAAGCATTAAATAAATAAACCAGGAACGATAGGGTTCGCTCCTGGTTTATTAAAGCAGAAAGTTTATTTGTAATATCCAGCCTTATCAAGAATATCGTATACTTTTTTATTTACTTCTTTCATGGCATCTTCAGCATTCTTTTGTCCTGATATAACTTCTTGGAGCGCTACACCCACGACATTTCCAATCTCTGGGTATTCTGGTATACGAGGTCGGCAATCAGGATCGGCATATTTCACGTTTTCCATTAAGGCAGTTTGCCACCCTGCTAACCAAGGATGATCTTCTTGCCACCGAGGATCTCCATTTACTGAAAGACGACTGACGTAAATAGTCGGTCCTCCAATAGCCATTTGGACTTCCTTGCTGGTCATCCAGGTAATAAACAACCAAGCAGCCTTTTTATGTTTGGAATCCTTATTAATACCGACATACCAAGCAAATGGATCCATGGTTATTCCTGCTCTTCCTGCTGGTTGAGGAGCATAACCCCATTTTCCAGCAGTTTTTGATAGTTCTGGATCTTCTATTGAAATTCCAAAAGCAGGAGTATCGATTGTGATAGCAACCTTTCCTGATTGTAATCCTGATAAAATTTTCGACCATTCCCAGCTTGATACACCTGGGGGTCCGAAATTCTTGAGAATATCAGAATAGAATTTAGCTGATTCGATAACTTCTGGAGAGTCCAGCATGGGTTTCCAATTTTCATCCCACCATTGTCCACCAAACGACTTGAGGAAGGTCGTCCAGATAAACATATTTAATCCAGCTCCAGCCATACCCCTCATGGCAATTCCGTAATACTCATCTGGATTATTCAGCTTCGAAGCATGATCCCAAAGTTCGTCAAAGGTTTTTGCTGGACCAGGTATGCCCTTTTCTTCATAAAGATCCTTTCGATAAATCATTAGTGTTCCAGAAAGATGAAGAGGAACACCATATTGAATATTATTGATTTGACCCATTTTGATAAATTGTTCTGGAAAATCACTTGGCCATTGGTACCAGTTTGGATCAGTAATGGTTGGGTCATTAATATAAACACTCAAATCTTCCAGAGATTGACTCTTATCGTATAAAGCTAAATAACCAGGATCAATCAACATTGCATCGTAAATGCCAGTTCTTCCGGTTAGATCGACTGTTATTTTTTGTCTTAAATTTTCTTCACTCACTAATTCATGTGTCACTTTAATCCCAGTTAATTCTTCAAATACATTAACCAATTGCATAATACTTTCCTGATTTGGCTCTGCGTTCCCAATGAAAGTTATCGATTCACCTTCGAATTGGCGCCAATTGATATTCGATTGCTTAAAAGAGTTTAAAATATCTTCTTTGGTGGCGAAGAATTTACCATAAAAGTATTCACCCCCAAAAGCAAAAGCAGAAACAAACAAAATCCCACACATGATAAAAATAAAATATAATGCTACCCTTTTCATTGAATATCCCTCCTTCTAATTTGTAGTTTTTTTAAATATAGATATTTACTAAATTTCTTGAAAACAATATCACCTCCTCATTTAATTTTAAAAAAATCTGCTCGAAGTTTAAACATTTACCTATAAAAAGGGAATTGATGAATCCTTCTTGATTAAACTTTTATAATTCCTTTTATAATAAATATTTTTTAATTTTTATTATTCAAAATTTTATTCACTAATATAAGATCTTACTTTCTCCATAAGATTATTGGCAGTGTTAATATCTGGAACCTCATCGACCATATAGAATATGTTTCCATAAAGTTGATGCTTTTTCAGAAGAGAAATAAAGGTTTGGTAAGGAACCGATATAACAAGTGGAATCGAGTTACGTTTTGGATGCAAAGAAGATAAAATGGATATAGTGGGTGGGTTCCCCGGTTCATCAACTAAGCGAACCGCTTTTATACCTTTTATTTGTGATACCTTTTTTAATAGATGGCGTCCATTGCTATGTAAATGGATTATTCCCCCATCATAAAAAGAAAATATTTTTTCGACTGGTTCTATGCCCCATTTTTCAAAAAAATCAACCGATGTTAAATGAAAAGGATCTACACTTTCTGATATGACTCTTCCTTGAATCCATTGAACATGGGTACTAAAAGTCCCCCCATTAAACAAACCAATCTCTTGAAAAAAGGTATTCTGAATCAGAAGGTTTAATTTTAAAGCAAAATCAATTACGACTTGCACTAATTCTGGGTTCTCGATCACATCTAAATAAGATTGTGTCGCTCCTCGAAGCTCAAAAAGGAAGTTTAAAGAATCAATAAGAATAAAATGACTGATTCCAAAGTTTCCTTTGGCTTTTTCGGCAAAAATCTTAAGTTTATTGACATATTCTTTAAATAGCCAATGATCAGTATTTATTTTTAAATTGCTAACAGAATGAATATCATCAATAAAAGGTTTAACCATTGATGAAATAAGCCCATCATAAGAAAAAGTAATATATTTTATTTCTCCACCAACCAAACCAGCGTAAAGTCCTTGATCAAACTCAGATAAATAACAGCAAGGCATAGAATCGTCTTCAATATCCAGTCGTTCATTAAAATATTTAAACCAAAAATCAATACTATCTTCAGTATGGGGAGAATTGATTTCACCAGGGGGGAAAGACTTACGATAATTCAAGAGACTTTGACTGGGAATATTCATCTGTGCGTAAATTTTGTTCAATCCTTGCCGATTATAGAGTTCATTGAGTCTTTGAAAAGTTTCAGTTAAGTTTTTTTTAAAATAAAGATGGTTACAAGGTAATGAAATGCTTAACGCCTCCTTGTTGGATAGAACCATTCAATAATAGAATTCGTGCTTACAACTATAAGCATTATTTTACATTGCATATGCTCATTCTTCTCTATTGTAGCAAAAAGCATTTGAAAAAATAAGATAAGATTGGTTTATTTAAAGGAACAAAAAATAAGAATAGACTTTTACTCCATTTCGTAGCACCAATTGAGGATGAAAATGTCTTCCCCCTCACCTACACCTCTCCCACCAGGGGAGAGGAAAAAAAGAAAAAATGGGCTCTCCCACCAGGGGAGGGGAAAAAGGAATAAGACCTCTCCAACGGAGGGGCGAGAAAAAACTCGTTCCTTTTCCCTTGATGGAAGAAGGTCAGGATAAGGGTGAAAGCCCTAGGATGCGATCCCAGTTGGTTGCTCTCTATAAGATCTATAAAAACATACCTGTATTTTCAGAATAGACCCTCATGCTGCATGACAGCAGCATTTGAGGATGAAAATACAGTTCAGAAATCAATTACTCCCTTTAGATAAGGGGGTTAGGGGGATTTGAACTTTTCCCTGCTCTGTCACTACGAGGAATATAGTCATGTGGCAATCTCATTTACCCATTCAATCATTCTAAGGAGTCCGATGTTTTTTACCGGACGACGTGAGAATCTCATCCACCCACGCCATCATTCTGAGGAGCGTCTTATGCGACGTGAGAATCTCATCCGCTCACTCCGTCATTGCGAGGAGCGTCCTATGCGACGTGGCAATCTCAT
>JAAYUT010000395.1 GCA_012517485.1 Candidatus Atribacter fermentans | reverse complement strand
TGCCAACAAAAAACCCTCTTAACAGCCAAACTCCAACCGGTACAGAAAAGGCAAGGTATCCAATGATGAGCGATGCAAAAGTATCAATAAGACCAGCTTGACTCATGATACGATAAAGAGGAACAATGATGGCCGCAAGCGGAAATAGTTGGCTAAGTAGGAGAAAGTTGAAGAATAACTTTTTTCCTGGGAATTGTATGCGGGCATATCCATAAGAAGAAAAAAGAGCAACGAAAATAACAATAACCGTCGTTCCGAGGGCAACCGAAAAGCTATTTATAAAATAACGAATAAACATCGATCCTCTGCCAAAAACATGGAGGTAGTTCTCAACGGTTGGACGTTTTGGAATTAAATAAGGTGGGGATGTAAATTGTTCGTCCGGAGCCTTGAGAGACATGGAAAGCATGACTGAAAAAGGAAAAAGGATAAAAACAAGAAGAAGGATCACTTGTATAGCAGTGATAATGTATTCGCTTAAATGCGTTTTCATCATTCTGCTCTCCTTTGGTGCTGACTAAGCCAAACATAAAATAAGCTGAATATAAGAAGAAACAAGAAGTCAAAAATCGCGAACCTGGAGGCATCGCCAAAACGAAATCTTTTGAAAGCTAGGTCATAGACGTAGGTAGGGAAAATATGGGTGCTCTCGGCTGGACCACCACCAGTCATAACATAAATCAACTCGAAATAGTTAAATGTCCAGATAAAGGTAAGTAAAAAAGTGATCGTGATGATCGGTTGCATAGAAGGAAGAGTTACATAACGAAACTGTTTCCACTTTCCGGCACCATCAATATTGGCAGCCTCGTAAAGTTCAACTGGTACTACTTGTAATCCAGCTAAGTACATGAGCATTGAAAAAGGAAAACCCTTCCAGATTGCAGAGAATATCACAGCATATATGGCGGAGCCAGGAACGCTAAGCCAGGTTAAATACTGGTCAATTAATCCCAGACTTTTCAAATAGTGGTTGAGAAGGCCAAGCTGAGGATCGTAAATTAATCTCCAAACCATACCGGCAACCACCCCGGGCATAACCCAAGGGAGAATCATAATACCCCGTATCAGAGAACGACCCCAAAATGGTTTGTTTAAAACAATCGCTGATCCCAATCCCAAAAGAAGCTGGAAAAACACGACCAAAACTGTCCAAACAATAGAATTTTTAAAAACCAATGGCAACATTTTATTACTAAAAAGCTTATTATAAGCAAACCAACCGAGATATCGAGAAGAGGTAAGAGACATATCGCTTAAGCTATAAATGAGGGTCAGAAATAATGGATAAATTATCAGAATGATTAATAGAATTATTGATGGCAGGGTGAAAGAATACCCAATAAGCCATTCTTTTTTCATGAAGCAATCCTCCCGATAACAATCTCAAAGTTATTTAAAACCACCGAAACTAGAAATATTCTGGATAAGTAGCTCATAGCTGTACCTAAAAACGGGAAATGTAAAAATGGTCCTAAAAAAAGGAAAAAAAGACAAAACATTACACTTACTTAGCAGAAAAATTCTGAAAAAATGAATAAAAAGATGTTCTGGGCAAAAAAGTTTTGCCCAGAACCTTGATTAATCTTTAGTTAGTACCATAGTAATCTGCAAGCAGAGCATTTATTTCCTCAGTCGCTGTTTTTAGTGCACTTTCAACATCTTTTTCTCCCGTAAGAATAGCGGTAGTCGCATTTCTTTGTATTTCAGCGAGATCGGGATATTTGGGGAAAATTGGTCGGTAAAGAGCCTGAGTTAATTGCTGAAAAATCACGTCAGAAAATTTTCGTTTGTTAGTTAAGAAAGACTTAGCAGCTTCAACATTAGCGGGAGTAAGCGAAGAAACTTTTTCATTAACCTCCTTACTAGTCCAATATTCAATGAATTTCCATGCTGCATCCTTGTTGGGAGCGTTTTTATAGATAACCATGTTCCAACCACCAAAAGTCCCAATTGATTGTCCATTAGCGGGTTTTGGGAAATTGGCAATCGCCCAATCCATTTCAGGAGCACGAGCATTTACAGTATCTTGACCCCATTCACCATACCAGAACATACCAACCTTCCCAGCAGTAAAGAGCTGGAAAGAATCTTCTTCAGTTCGACTAACTTCGCCCGGGGGGTTGATATCTTGTAATTTTTTAAAATACTTCATTGCCTCAATGGCGGTTGATTGATCGAGGACACATTCTGTGAAATCAGCATTTAAAACCGATCCACCGTTGGAAAAAATAAGGGCATCAGTAATACACTGAACTGCATCGCCCTGACCAACCCACAATGCTGTACCCCATTTATCTGTTGATGTCATTTTTTGTCCTACCTCATAAAACTCATCCCATGTTACTGGAGGTTTTTCAGAGTCAAGCCCAGCATCCCTAAAAAATGCTTTGTTGTAGTAATTTAAAGCCCAAACACCAACATCAAAAGGAACACCATAAAGTTTCCCTTTAAATAGAGCTGAATCCCAGGCTCCAGAAAAGTAATTTTCTTTTTTAACGATTGAAGAATTCGCTACATAGTCGTCTAATGGGATAATAAAATCTGCAGCTGAAAACTCTGGGTTCCAAATTTGATCGACAACTGAGATGTCGGGGGGATTACCGGCAGCAGCGGCAATAAGAAGTTTATCACGATATTCATTATATGGAAAAACGGTGAATTGAACATCAATTTCAGGATTAAGTTCTTTAAACTTTGTCAAAGCCTCTTCCTGAGCTTTTAGAAGATTTACATCAGCCTGTTTCATCAACCACACATTTAAGGTTACTTTCTGGGCAGACGAAACCCCAACTAAAGCCAAAACAAATATGAAAAAACATAGACTGAATAACAGGACTTTTTTATTCATATACATTCCTCCAAAAATGTTTCAAGAATCAAAGAATGAAATTACTAATACAGAAGTTAAAGTTTCGCATCTCTCACCCCCCTCCAAGTTTTTCCATAAATTTTGATATGAATCGCACTTTTTCAATATCCCCTTGAGGGGAAATTTCATCGGATATCCCTAAAATGAGATGTGGTGAAAAAAGCGAAAGCACTTTTTTGGTGAAAGATTCTAGTTCTTCTATGGGATATTCCGGGAGAAAAAGGAGCATAGGGATACCATCGATAAGAATCATTTCTCCCATTGCTTCTTTTAGCTCTTCTAAAGAAACATCTCCTTGTGGTTGAGGGGTAGCTCCCTCAATCCCATCAAATCCCGAATCTCGGAGGTAAGGCAATAGCGGTTTGAGTGAGCCATCCATATGAATATGGCAAAACTTACCTGATTTATGCAACTGTTGAACTCGTTTCTGGTAATAAGGGACAAGAAACTGATTAAAAATACGAGGAGAATTAAACCTGCCATCAATATTTTCACCAAAATTTAGGATTTTTACCGGACAGGAAGCTAAAATTTCAAATAGTGAATCTTCCGCTTCCTCGGCTTTTTTCAAATACTCTTGAAGCTGGTTAGGATAATCATAGATGAGCTGTATCGTATTTTCAATGCCAGCATATTGTAAGAAGAGCCGTTGGAAAGGTGATCTTTCCCAATAAAACTGAATCTCTCCCCATTCACCTACAGCTTTTTTTGCCTCCAAGTAAAAATCCTTATCAAAACGATAACGAACCGAAGTAACAATATCTTCTAAAATTCTTAGGTCTTCAATGTTTTTAACTGGATGTTCAACATAATGCCAGGAACATCCCCATTCTCCCAAGCGTTTTTTTCCGATCAGCTCTTCACCCTTGGCTGAACGAAAAATCACTTTAATATCATCTCCCTGTTGGATTTCAAAAACCCCGGCATCGGGAGGATAATCAAAGTGAATGAAGGTATTTGGTGAAGAAATGTCTTGAGCCTCACCATAATAGTACCGTACCGAGCAGTTTAAGTTTTTATATAAATCGAGTAACTTCATCGATTGGTAAGGTTCGACAAGCTGATTTCGAGCGCGGTTGACATTAAACCAATGTTCCAAGCGTGGTTGCCAAGGAATATTGTTCGTGTTTTTACCTTGAAAAACTGCAAGAACTTTTTCTTGGAATGTTGGTCGTTTCTCCATTATTTGTTATCCCTTTCTCTTCGTTGGCAGATTATCGTTAATAAAATTACTGATTATTTCACTAGCCATTCCAATAGCAACTGCCTCTTCTCCAAGCTGGCTGGTGAAAATAGGCGTTTTTTGAGCTTCTAAAGAAAAAACAGCATCACGAGCTTGCTCTATTGCCGATTGGATGTAAATTGGGCATTTACGGGCAATTTCTCCACCAATAATTATGGCTTCTGGATTGAGTAGATTAATAATATTGGCTATTCCTTTCCCTAAAATCTCTCCGGATTTTTTGAGGAGAGAAGTAATGGTTGCATTACCGAGTTGATAGGCATTCATAACTGAGTCAAAATCAGTGAAATTTTTATTAATGATTTTTGCTTCTCGAACAATGGCATCAGTAGAGGTGTATTGTTCAAGACAGCCAAGATTCCCGCAATAACAAGGAACTCCATTCTGCTGAATGATAGTATGACCAAATTCTCCGGCATTCCCGTTAAATCCTTGATATAAAGAACCACCGGTAACAAATCCTCCCCCAATACCCCAGTCTGTAAAGACATAAAAAAAGTCGTTAAATTGTTTTCCGTAACCATATATTTTTTCTGCAATAGCCGAAGCCTTCGCTACGTTTTCAACTAATACTGGATAGGAAAAGGAGTTCTCAAAGACTTGAAAAGCATTGATACTATTCCAGCCAAAAAATGGCGATTGATTAATGAGAGGTCCAGCTTTGAAGAGGAATCCTGGGGTTCCAATACCGACGCCAGCAATTTTGTTTGGTAACAAATTATGTAAATGACAAAGCTGGGAGATTTTTTCCGAAAGCTGACTAGCAAT
>JAAYUT010000394.1 GCA_012517485.1 Candidatus Atribacter fermentans | reverse complement strand
TCAATCGAGTCATTGTTTAAAGAGAGATGATTTTTCATTCAAGTAAGATCATCTCTGTGTTCAAAAAGAGTCTCCGGTGTTTGCTAAGAGTAAATTGCGAACATTATTTGACACATACGATTCACAAAGATATAAATAAGTTGAGTCAGGAAATAGTCAAGGTTTCTGCAAAAAAGGCCAATAGGTTAAAAAAGAATGAAGAAGAAAAGAAGTAGATGAAAAAAGATAGTCTATTATCATACTTTACAACAACAGTTGATGGTGAAAATCCAGGATTCGACAATCTACCGTGGCATACTACTACCTGAACCGGGTGAATTAAATTACATCCCCAGAGAAAAACAATTTTTTGGTAAAGGCATGAGTTATCAAACCTATAAAGGGTGTTTGAGGCAGAAAATATATAATTGATTAAGTATATCTATTCCATTTAGTTGGAATAGTTGTTCAAAATAGAAATTATCTATTTCCTGAATTTCTGAAAACACTTGTTTACAAAATAAATTTATATAATTTCTCCATAATCTATTTCTTTTCCATCACATTGTTGTCCAAAATAGACCAAATTTATATATATACATCCAGTAAATATAAAGAATTGTGACTCGTGAGTAGTGAGTGGTAAAAATAATCACCCTCATTCTTAACTTTTCCCATCAAGGGAAAAGGGATGTTCCTAATAATTCAAATTGCTTTTTCAATTCTCATTTATTTATTTAAATCTGTTATCAACTTCTGATATTTAGCTCTCTTGCTTCCAGCGCTGATCAACATGGTTATCCCCATTGCATCCCTTATTTCATCTTCTTGAACTCCATACTCTACCGCTTTTTTATAATGATGCTCAATACAAGGGACACAATCCACCATAATTGAACAAGCTAAAGCAATGATTTCTTTGGTTTTTCCGTCTAAAAAATTAGGTTCATAAGCTTTGTCCGAAAATTTGTTATACAATTCATCCAATTCTTTTAATAAAAACATTTTCCACCCTCCTTATTCTGTTTTTAAGAAATAAAAAAATAAATCCCCTGCTTGATGATAAATACTTGGTTATATTTATAAAATTTCTCCATAATCTACTTCTATACCATCATCAATTTTTTTATAATAAATCATTTTACAACTAATATGTTCCGGTAAAGATGCCTTCATTACATAAGTATAAGGTTTTATTGATACTGGAATATCTCCAATATACCCATCAATTCCTTTTGATTCTTCATTGGGTTCAGATAAGCGATACTGAACTCCCTTTAATTCCGAACCTTTTTTAAGAATAGCTTCTTGAAATCTTAATCCTACATAGGTCTTCACGACTACTAAATCCTTCACCCACAGTTCAATAGTTGTGCGGTCAATATTATCTATAGATTGTTTGAGTTCTTTTAATTTCTGGAAAATTTTCTCTGTTGCCTTTTGTATTGCATCAGGTTTTTTCTTTAAATACCATTTCTCCCATTCAACCAAGGTTTTTCCTTCAAATTCCTGAATAAGTTCACTCATTTGACCTACAACATTTGGTCGTGTCCCCTGGGCATAAAGATTTGCCAAATTAATAAGTGGTGCGACATATTTCTGAAATTCTGGTGTTTCAATATCCAGGTATCTTCGTATCTCCTTATTACTTATTTTTACTTTCATTCTTTTTCACCATGAAGCGCCTTTCTTTGTAAATTTAAAAATTTTGAACTATATTTGTATTCAAATGACGTGTCAATATCAACTAAACCATTTTTAATAAGGTGAGCATTTAAAAAGGTTTTATTCCATAAATAAAGGTAACAGAGTAAATTATTTTCATGATCATATTTTATAGTATCAAATTTCATAAATACTTTTTGTCCGAATGTATTATCCTTTAAAAATTTAATGGCTTTGTTAATTTTTTCAGGTTTTTCTTTTATTCCAATAAGCTTGATCTTTAATCCATCATTTAAGATGAGAAACTCAGGAGAAATAATATCTTTTACTGTATAATAGGACTTTTTTTCAGCTTGAGTACTATCGATTTTTGACCCGAATCTTAATTTTCTTGGGTCTATCTTTTTATCAAAACAAATAGGATCCTTAAAAATATAGGGTAATTTTTTTATTTCTTCTTTAAAATCCATTTTAGGATTTTCCTGTTTTATTATTTCAAAGTTCAATTCCTGGAATAATTTGCTCTGCTTTATTTCCAATTTATCTTTTATAACTGGCAAGAAGTCTTCATTTGCTTCATAACCAATAGAGTTTCTATATAGATTTCTTGCCGCTAACGAGGTAGTACCACTCCCGAGAAAAGGATCGAGAACAGTATCTTGAACATAAGTAAACATTTTAATAAGGCGCTTTGGTAATTCCTCTGGGAACATTGCAAGATGTTTATCTTGCTTTTCACCTGGGAAATTCCAGTGTCCAAGAAAATATTGATTCCATTCTTCCTGAGTTAACTTAGATTGTTCTTTTATTTCATTATTAACCTTTGGGGAACTTCCATATTTTTTAAAAATTAATATAAATTCATAATCTAATTTTATTATTCCATTTCTGGGATATGGGTAAGAACCCATAATCGTTGCCCCGCCAGTAGTATTACAAGTTGTAACCTTTTGCCATATTATTGCTCCCATATAGTCAAAACCATCACTTTCACAAAACTTAATTATTTCTGTTCTGATAGGAATAACCTTATATCTTCCATAATAAACTGACCGGGCAAATTGATCACCGATGTTAATACACAAACGACACCCTTTATGCAAAACTCGTTGGCATTCATGCCATACCAGGTTAAGATTATTAATATATTCCTCGTAACTATCATTAAAACCGATTTGTGTCCCATTCCCATAATCCTTCAGTTGCCAATATGGTGGAGAGGTAACCACAAGATGTACTGTTTCATTTGGAATTTCTTTCATCCATCTTGAATCACCGATTATTATTTTATGAGTTGTTTTCATATTAATACCTCAAACAATAAATATTTATTTCTATTCTATTCTAAAAATACAATTTTCTAATAATACTTTAATAATATCATCATGAACCCTTTTCTTTCTACTTTTTCTCCCTCCTCCCTAATTCTATGGGGGTATGGGGATCTCACTTTTTTTTAAAAAATCTTCTAAATGAGATTGCCACGTCGCTGCGTTCCTCGCAATGACGGAGTAGAAAAAAATCAAATCACCCTAACCCCCTTGTT
This sequence comes from Candidatus Atribacter fermentans, assembly GCA_012517485.1. Lineage (GTDB taxonomy): Bacteria > Atribacterota > Atribacteria > Atribacterales > Atribacteraceae > Atribacter > Atribacter fermentans. Next base: position 169 of record JAAYUT010000394.1, on the reverse strand, counting down.
TAAAGGGGGATAATGGTTTCTGAGAAAGTATTTTCATCCTTGTCTGTTATTGTAAAGCAGTTTGAGAGTCTATCCTATCTTGTAAACCCATTAATGAACTTGACAAATCAAGAGCCTTTTAAAAAATATTTCAAATTGGAAGAGGGTAAATTAACACACCCGATTCCTA
>JAAYUT010000393.1 GCA_012517485.1 Candidatus Atribacter fermentans | reverse complement strand
GATCTCTCACCGTCCTTTCATGATAGGAATGAATTTCTGTGACTTTTTGCTGACAGTGGTGACAGACTGGGTCATAGCGTTCATCTGGGTGAATGGTCATCGTGACCAGTTGTTTTTCTTGATCATAGGATTGTTTCATTACCTTGACTCGACAAAAATCAAAGAATGGATTAAGCTGTATCTGGGACATCGCTTTGCCTCCTCTGGACTGGTTTTGCTGATACAAATACTGTATCCAGAAAAGCAAGCGGTGTCCATTTTTATTTGACTTTTTTATCAAGTATTTGGGAGAAGAACCATAAAAAGTTATTATGAAATTATTTATAACTTTCATTTTAACCAGGGAAACATAAAGGTACCCTCCCCCCGCGAAGCGGCACCCCTCCACGGAGGGGAATTATTCGATTTATTCCCCCATTGAGGGGGGATTCAGGGGGGTGTGCCTTTCTCAGTTTTTTTGTTCATTTTTATCCATTCCTTAATTTTCAAAATAGAAATAATGAAATTAAACGACAAAAAAAATAAATAAAAAATAATTCAATGAATGTGAATCGTAGGGGCGAACCTGCGTGTTCGCCCTAATGAGGATAGAAATAATGAAATTAAACGACAAAAAAAATAATTGGATGAACCAAAAAGGGCAGACACATCGGTCTGCCCCTACAATAAAAAAAATGAAAAATTAAATAACAAATAATACAATGGATGTGAATTGTAATAACCTGGGGGCTAGGTCTTGATTCTTGAATTTTATAATGCAGTGGTATAGATGAATTGATTAAGTGAAAAAAGCGAAAAGATGGGATCCTCACGGTCAAAGGAACGAGGGGGAGAGGGGGCGAGGGGGAGAAAAAGGACAAGGAAAAGGGGCTCAAGATGACGTTAATTTTTCTCTCTTTTCGGTATTTTCAAAATAAAAATAAGAAAAAAGGGAAAAAAAGAGGCTTTTAAATCTCAGGAAGCAAAATATATTCAAATTACTCTTGAGGAAAAAAATCTCGTCCTTCCAACTGATAAATTGCCTTTTTAAACTCCACCCAACAAGGCCGATCCATACGAAATTGAGTATAAACCATCCCGACCTGAGGTAAAGCATGAGCGTCCGAAAACTGAACCAAGCGATAATTATTTAACCGTAACTTCGACTGAGCTTTAGATGGGGATAAAGCCGAAGAAATTTCCAAAACCGGAAAGGGTGGATTTTGCGGGAGAAAACCCAATACTCCAATAATGCTATAGGTACTTCGATCAACATGCGATGGAATAATAATCCCATCCTGGATAACCACTAATTGATAGAGTTCTTCGACATTGAGTGAAAGAGGATAGGTTAAAAGAATTTTTTTCTTTTCTGCGATCAGACCGGCAGCATCAATGACCCACTCTTCTCCCCAAAGATTTTCATCGAGTGGAATTGGCTGAAAAAATTGTTGAAGCACTTGATAGAATGAGATAATTTTTTGATAGCTTGGAAAATAGGTAAGAAAGTGGATCTCTTCTCGGGTTTCAACCTCCATACCAGGGATAACCCAAATTCCAAAATGTTCACCTAAAGACATGGTAACCTGAACATTTTCGCAAGAGTTATGGTCAGTAATAGCAATGATATCTAAATGTTTTTCCAAGGCCTCCAGAATAATACAATGAGGTAACATGTCCCGTTCAGCGCAAGGAGACAAAACACTGTGGATGTGAAGATCGGCGCGATAGTACCTTTCAGGGGTGTTTTTTCGTTCCGTGAATGCCAATCTTGGATAACACCTCCACCGCCTGATAACTGGTTAATGAAGTACGCAGGAGGGTGATTTTTTCTTTTTTAGCTTTTTCTATCGTTTGTGGATCAACTTCTTGCAAATTACTAATGACAATGCAAGGCATCCCCACCAATACTGCAACCGCTATAATATTGGGATGGGAATGAATAGTTACCCAGACACTCCCATCGCTAGCATTCGCAATGCAATCGCTCAGTAAATCACTACAATATCCTCCAATGACTTCACTCTTATCAAGGTCTCCCTCACAAAGAATTTCAGCTTCCAGCGGTTTTACAATCTCACTGACTTTCAATTTTCTTTTTTCCTCCTTCTTCACTCATGGTTTGCGGAACACGACTCGCTAAATCAAAAATTTCTTTAGACACTTCACATAATTTTTCTCGTAACAGGAAAGGACAATCAATTTCTTGAGCTTTCCCTCTGACAATATCTTCAGCCAATGATCGACAGGTCGGACAACCACAAGCACCACAATCAAGGGCAGGTAGTCTTTCCAATATTTTCTCAATTTGCTGGTATTTTTCAATTGCTCTACGATAGTCATTATCGAGCTTCAACACGTCTCGAATTTCATAAGGAAGAAGTCGTTGGAATATTCTCTCTTTCCTCCATTCTTCCAATTGGTGTTTTTGAGGAGGACAGGGGGTGGTATGTTTTTTTATCAGATGGTTCACGTTGACTTTGGCGATAAAAGGATTCTGGACGGCAAAGACTCCTCCAATGCAACCCCCAACACAGGCTTGAGCTTCACAATAGACCACTTTTTTTAATTCTCCCATTTCTATCTTTTCAAAAACCGAAATCACATTATGTATTCCATCCACCGCCATATATTCTCCTTCACCAAGCGACTCTTGTTCTCCTCCCGAACGAGCCCAGCCAATGCCTTTCCAAGAAGCCAGTTGGCATGAAGATTCTTCAGGAAGGTTATCGATGTCATTGATTAATCGGGGATAAATGCTCGACATGGATATGGCGCCATCAATCCTCTCTAAAATGCCAACTGAACGTCGGACTTCCATAACTTTTGCTGGACAGGGAGTAATGAAAAATACCCCTATTTCTTCAGGTTTATATCCCTTTTCGAGAGCTTGCTTTCGAGCTATTTTTGCCGCTAAACCCAAGGGAGAATCGAGAGGAAGGAGATTATCAATGAGTGAGGGAAATTGAACTTCCACTAATCTGACAACAGCGGGACAGGCTGAAGAGATTATTGGAAGAGCAAGGTTAGGCTTTTTTAGATATCGATCAATCTCATCAGCTAAAATTTCCGCTGCCCAAGCGACTTCAAACACTCCATCAAAACCCAGCTTCACTAAACCACCCAATATTTTATTGAGGGAAAGATTCCCTTTAAACTGAGCATAAAAAGCTGGAGCCGGTAAAGCAATCGTATATTTAAAATTTTTTAACAATTCCAGTGAATCAGTTTGGCCGTATTTTGCATGATTGGGACAGGTTCGAATACATTCGCCACAATCAATACAGCGATCTTCATCGATACGTGCCTTACCTCGTTTCACTCGTATGGCCTCAGTCGGACATCTTCGGATACAATGAGTGCAACCCTTACATTTTTCTTCATCTAAAAGAACTGAATGAAAAATTTCTGGATTCAATACTTTCACCCTCTTTTCTTTTATTGGAGAAAAAACGGGTGTGAATTTCCCCTTATTCAATTTCACGATGTATCATTTATTAGAAACCGACGAATTTCCCTGGGTTTGATCAAGATAAAAAATCATCATGACTTTGGTTCCCTTCCCAACTTGGGTTTGTATTTCTATTTGGTTTGAACACTTTTTCATATTCGAGAGTCCATATCCTGCTCCAAAACCCATTTCTCGAATATGGGGTGGTGCGGTAGAAAAACCCTCTTGAAAAGCTAAATCAACATCAGGGATCCCAGGACCTTCGTCTTCAAGAATCACCTCAACATGATCAGGATAAATTGATGTGGAAAATGTTCCTCGATAGGCATGAATGACCACATTCATCTCGGCTTCATAGGTAGCGATGACCACCCGACGGATAAATTGCGGTGGTAAACCAGCTTGTTGGAGGATGTTTTTCAGTTCGCTGGATATTTGACCAGCAGTTGAAAAATCTCCTCCAGAAATTTCCTTTTTGATTTCAATGTGGGGTTGATGTGGATTCATTACTTTACTTCACTGCACCCTCGAGCCCCTCCTCGATATAATATCCCACAAGATTCAAACATGGGCAGCCGAGTTGCCAAAAGGGGTATTTTTTTAATAGTCGCTAATTCAATGGTCGCATTATCCGGTTTTTTGCCTCGAACAAAAACGATACCAATCAGATCACTCATTTCAGCCGTCCTGATCACTTGTGAATTGGTAAGACCGGTGAGTAAAAGTGATTTTTCTTTCGTGAAAGCCAGAACATCACTTAAAAGATCACTTCCACAAATCGAGGTTGGTTCAATATCCAGTAATTCCTCTCCAGTTAATACTTCAGCCTGTAAAAGGTCCTTGATTTCACGTAGGGTCATCGGAATACCTCTCTCCTTATTGACCGATAAAGGCATCAAATCCTTTCGACTTGATTTTCTGTAACGCTTCTGATGCCTCCTGTTTGTTTTTAAAACCGTAAATTTTTACTTTAAATAAATTCCCAGATTTTTCAATGGATGCCCCAAACCCCATCTCTCTGAGGGTATTCACCATATTATTAGCATTGCTTTCACTGGAAAACGCTCCCGCTTGCAAATAAAAATTCCCGGTCGGTGGTGGTGCCGATTGAAGAGGAACCGATGTCGGCGTTGGTTTAGGTTGGATTGGAGGTGGTGACGGGGTTGCTACAACTATTCCCTGAGTAGCGGTTCCGGGTGTCCTTTCTTGAATCACTTCCCTCTCTTCTTCAATGATCAACCCCTCTTCCTTTCCACTCGTTATCGTGGCCGTTTCAGATTTCTCAGGATAATCGGTTCCTAAAAAAGGCTCCTCTCCCATTTGAGTCGTCTCTTCTTTTACTCCTCCTTGAAGGAGAAGCTGGGTATAGGCATCCAAATCACCCCGCGCCATAAAAAAAGCCAACATCACCACTAAAAAACCGCCAAGAAGAAGAATAATCAACTCAACTGGGTCACGCCTTTTCCGAAATTGCTTCATTGGTTCATTATCCCCTCTATTAATTTCTCGAGACGTTGCGCCTCGCTTAATAACTTCTCTAAACGAGCCTGATCTTTTTCAATCACTTCTTGGGGAGCCTTATCTAAAAAATCTGGTTTTTCAAAGCGTTTTTGAATTTTTTCGGCATCCTCGCAAAGGACTGAATACTTTTTATGTAAACGCTGGAGTTCCCGTTGAACATCAACCAAACCTTCAATCATTAAAAAGATATCTATTCCATCGACTTCACCAGTTACAGCGCCTTCTGGTTTTACAATATCAACATCGGTTTTTATTATCTCACATTTTGCCAGTTGTTCAATGTATTCCACATGCTTCTCAATAATCATCCGATTGTCGGCTCGATGAAAACCAAGCTGTACTCGGCAGGTTTCAGCAGGAGCAATTTCCAGCTCTGCTCTTAAAAATCGTATTTCTCGAATGATTTTTTGAATCAACTCAATGACCTGTTCACTCTGATCATGAAACCACTGCTTTTCTAAAGCTGGCCAGTTGGATACAATAAGCGCTTCATGGTCTTTTTTTATTGGCAAAGAGTGCCAAATTTCTTCCGTAATAAATGGTGCCACAGGATGAAGAAGGTGAAGAATGCCCGAAAGAATCTTCACTAAAACCGACTGAGTCTTTCTTTTCTCTTCGAAACTTCCTTGGTAAAGGTCTTTTTTGCTCCACTCGATATACCAATCACAGAATTCACCCCAAATAAAATCATAAATAATTTGAACATATTCACCGAATCGAAAATCGTCGAGAGCTAAGCTGGCTTGTTCGGTAGCATGTTGAAATCTGGATAATATCCAGCGATCTTTCAAGTCGAGAGAATTCGAATCGCTCAAATCAATTGGAATAAAGTCCTCGTCAAGGTTCATCAAAACGAATCGGGAGGCATTCCATATTTTGTTCATGAAATTCCTCGAAGCTTCGATTCTTTCCATGGAAAGATGGATATCTCGTCCTTGAACTGTCAGCCAGGCAAGAGCAAAGCGCAAAGAATCCGATCCCAATTGGCGAGCAACCTCTAAGGGATCGATGGCGTTGCCAGTCGATTTGCTCATTTTCTTTCCATAGGCATCACGGACAAGGGGAGTGATGTATACCTTTCGAAAAGGAACATCTTTCATAAATTTCAAACCCATCATGATCATCCGAGCGACCCAGAAAAAGATAATATCAAAAGCCGTGATTAAAACTGAGGTGGGATAAAAGGTTTTCAAGTCAGGAGTTGATTCTGGCCAGCCTAAGGTTGAAAAAGGCCAAAGAGCTGAGCTAAACCAGGTGTCAAGAACATCTTCATCCTGAACTACCTTTCCCTGGCATTTCGGACAGTGATCAGGTTGTCCTCGATCGGCAAAAAAATAACCACAACCTTGGCAATAAAAAACTGGAACGCGATGTCCCCACCAAATCTGCCGTGAAATACACCAATCTCGAATATTGTTCATCCATTCAAAATAAATTTTATTCCATCGATCCGGGATAAATTCCACCCGACCCTCCTCAACTGCTCGGATAGCCGGTTGGGCTAAATCTTTCATCTTCACAAACCATTGTTTGGAGACTAACGGTTCTACCTGGGTATTGCATCGGTAACAGTGACCAACCGAATGAGAATATTCTTCAATTTTTTCAATGAGATTGAGGCTTTTCAGCTTTTCAACAATTTCTTTTCGGCACTGTTCTCGAGTCATACCAGCAAAAATCCCAGCATTGTCGTTCATGATTCCATCAGGATTAATAACTGGAATGACTGGAAGGTGATGCTTTTTCCCCAAATCAAAATCATTCATATCATGGGCTGGGGTGACCTTGAGAACACCAGTTCCAAATTGCGGATCAACATATTCATCTTGTATGATACCCATTTCTCTACCAATAATAGGAAGAACGACTGTCAAACTCGTTACGTGACGATACCGGATATCATCGGGATGAACGGCTAAGGCTACATCCCCCAAAATAGTCTCCGGACGGGTAGTAGCAACCACCAAATACTGCTCAGGATGCTCTTTGATCGGATAGCGGACATAATACAAAAATGATGGGATACCACGGTAATCAACCTCGATATCGGAAATAGCAGTTTCACAACGCGGACACCAATTAACAATATATTCTCCTCGGTAAATTAACCCTTCTTCAAAAAGTTGAACGAACACCTCTTTTACCGCAGCTGACAACCCTTCATCAAAGGTAAACCGCTCTCGAGTCCAATCACAGGATGCACCCATACTTTTCAGCTGTTTTACAATCCGGTCGTGGTATTGGTCTTTCCACTGCCAAACTCTCCGAATGAATTCCTCTCGACCTAATTGGTGGCGATCTAATCCTTCCTTCGCCAGCTGTTTTTCAACAACATTCTGAGTCGCTATACCAGCATGATCTGTTCCTGGTAACCAGAGCGTTTGATCGCCTTTCATTCTCCGATAACGGGTGAGAATATCATGAAGAGTTAGGTTGAGAGCGTGACCCATATGAAGGAAACCAGTGACATTCGGAGGAGGAATTACCATACAAAAAGGATTTGAACGATGTGGATCGGGAGAAAAATAACCGTTTTTTTCCCAATAGTCATACCATTTTGTCTCAGTTTGAGAAGCGTCATATACCTGCGGAATCGGTGTCCGATTATTCATTTTTCGTCCTTTCTTTACGCTAGTTTCTCTTGAATGAGTTGATTTGTCAAAAAGAAATCAGAGGTTTGATTCTTAAGAACCATATTTTCATCAACTATTATTTTTTGAATGTCTTTCCGATCGGGGCATTCAAACATTACTTCGGTCATCAACTTTTCCATAATAGCCCTTAAACCTCGAGCTCCGGTCTTTTTCTCCATTGCTTCGATGGCTATTCGTTTTAAAGCACCCTCAGTAAAACTTAACTCAACTCCATCCAAGCGGAGAAGATGTTGGTACTGTTTTATGAGAGAATTTTTTGGCTCGGTTAATATCCGAACCAAATCTTCAACATTGAGTTCATCTAAGGCGCAAATGATGGGAATTCTCCCCACCAATTCAGGGATCATTCCAAACTTCATCAGGTCATGCGGCTGTACCTCGATCAAAGGATTTTCCTGAAGCTTTTTTTGGTTCATTTCATAAGATCCAAACCCGATTTTCTTTTCCTTCATTCGGGCTTCAACAATTCGATCCAACCCCACGAAAGCTCCGCCACAAATAAATAAAATATTCGTGGTATTCATTTGGATAAATTCTTGATGAGGGTGCTTCCTGCCACCTTGAGGAGGAATATTGGCAATGGTTCCCTCCAAAATTTTCAATAGAGCTTGCTGCACTCCCTCTCCCGATACATCGCGGGTAATGGAGGGGTTTTCAGATTTTCGAGCAATTTTATCGATCTCATCGATATAGATGATTCCCTTTTCGGCTTTTTTTAGATTGAATTCAGCATTCTGCAGAAGGCGAAGCAAGATATTTTCAACATCTTCACCGACATATCCAGCTTCAGTCAGGGTAGTCGCATCTGCAATCGCAAAAGGGACATTCAACATTTTGGCTAAGGTTCGGGCTAAAAGAGTTTTCCCCGAACCGGTTGGCCCAATTAATAAAATATTACTTTTTTCAATTTCAACATCATTTTCATCTTGGGCAAAAAGAATCCTCTTGTAATGATTATAGACTCCAACTGAAAGGGTAATTTTAGCCCGCTCCTGGCCGATGACGTATTGATCCAAGAATTTTTTCATCTTTATCGGCGTTGGCAGTTTTCCCAAACTGAATTCCGGCTGTTTTTTGTCAGTTTTGGTTTCTTCACGAATCACATCGTTACAGAGTTCAATGCACTCATTACAAATAAAAACGCCGGGGCCGGCAATCAGTTTTTTTACTTCCACCTGCGGTTTTCCGCAGAAAGAACAGCGGATTTTTCCTTTTTCATCATCATAACGTGCCATTCCCGCTTACTTCTCCTTTTTTCTCTTTTTTTGGAACGATAACCTGATCGACCAAACCGTATAATCGAGCCTCTTCTGCCGACATGAAATAATCACGCTCGGTATCTTTTTTTATTTTCTCCAGTGGTTGGCCGGTGTGGAAAGCCAAAATACTATTGAGTTTTTCTTTTATTTTTATCATTTCACGTGCCTGAATTTCAATATCAGTGACTTGTCCCTGAGCTCCACCCAAAGGCTGGTGTATCATGACTCGCGAATTGGGTAAAGCCATTCTCTTCCCTTTGGTGCCGGCAGCCAATATCACTGCCCCACCGCTGGCAGCCATTCCAATGCAAATCGTTGAAATATCTGATTTCAGATACTGCATCGTATCATAAATAGCCAGTGTTGAAGAAACTGACCCACCCGGACTATTAATGTAAAGATTAATATCTTTCTCAGAACTTTGGGCATCAAGAAACAACAGCTGGGCAATGATCAGGTTGGCAACCACATCATCGATCTCGGTACCAAGAAAGACGATTCGATCAATTAAAAGGCGCGAATAGATATCATAGGACCTTTCTCCCCGCGGAGTTTGTTCTACAACAATAGGAACCAAATAATTATCTTTTAAATCCTGCATCATTCCACCATCTCCTCTTCTGGGTCTTCAAGAGCTTTCCATTGATCGATATTTATCGGTTCTTCCATTTCTTTAGTCTTGACCTTTTGCAGGATATCTACCACCAATTTCTGTTGAAACTTCTGGTCCATTAAATCATCCATCTTATTATTTTTCTTTAAAATTTGCTTGATATCTTCGACTTCTTTTCCAGTTCTCTGGGCAATCCTTTCAAGATCCTCATTCATTTCCTCTTCTCTTACAGATATTCCATTTTTATTGGCATACTCTTGAAGCACAAACAATTTTTTTAATTGCCAAAGGGCCTGCTTCCGGAAATCTTTTTCAATGCCCTCAAAATCAGTATTGGTTATTTCCATGTATTTTTCTAAAGTCATTCCATCTTTTTGAATGTGTTCAATAAAATGATCGATTTGGTGCTTGGTTTCGTGGTCAATCAAAACGCTAGGAATCGCTACTTCAGATTTTTTGGTAAGCATGGCCACTGCCTCTTTCTCCATACGGATCTGCACCAAATCCTCAGCCCATTTTTCCAAAGATTCCCTGGTTTTCAATCGTAAATCATCAAGAGATTTCAGTTCGGGATTGAGTTGAGTTAAAAATTCTTCGTTCAGCTCTGGGATTTCTTTTTTCATAACTTCAGTCACAATAAACTCGATTTCTTCGACTGGTTTATCGGCTTCTGTTTCAAGAGAATAAAATTTTCCAGCCTCACCTTTTTTCAACCCAATTACTGCATGGCTTAATAACATCTTATCATCAGCATAGCCAGCCATAACCGCAAATTCTCTGCCCTCAACTTTAACTTTAACCATATCACCCGTTTCTACCGGAAGGTCGCCTTTTTCTTTCCAGATGCCTTTCGATTTTTGGAGACCTTCGATCTCTTTTTCAACATCGGAATCGCGAATTATGATCTTATATTTTCGGACTTCAATGTCATTCAGGTCAGCTAAAGTTGTTTGGGGTTTTTCTAAGATCAAAGCCTTAAATACCAGCGGTTGTTCTTCGCTCACCGTTACCAGATCAATATCCGGTTCACCAAAAAGAGTGATATTTTCCTCTTTGATCACCTGGTTTAAAGCATCAGGGACTAATCTTCGAGTTAATTCATCCTGAATAAAATTCGGATTGAGGTGAGCTCGAAGTATAACCCGTGGGGCTTTCCCCTTCCGGAAACCAGGAACTGCAACTCGTTGATTGGCTTCTTTATAAATATTTTCCAGAGCTTCCTGGACCTTTTCTTCTTCAATGGTTATTTCATATTCATAAAGATGTTTTTCCTTTTCTTCTTTTTTAAATTGAACCATACAACTTCCACCTTTCCAATCTGTAAATCAAATTCATTGATCCCTCTGAAGACAGAGAAACGTTCTCTCTTTGTGAATTCAAAAGGAGGATGATATTTTCATACAATTTGAAGATTTTACCATTATTTACCATTTATGTGAAATGCACTTCAAAATGAGTTTATTCCCAACTCATATCAACCTCATGGTGAATAGAAAAAATATACCTCGATTTTCACCATCGAGGTATAAAATCCAGCCTTTTTCTCACTCTCTTTTTCTGACTGCACTCAGAGATATTATAAAGAGATTCAAATGACCATGCAACTCAAGCTTGTAATTTGCCTCACTTTCATCTGACCTTCTCCCATCAAGGGAGAAGGAATTGAAATCCGTCGTTGCGAGGAGCGCAGCGACATGGCAATCCCATCCTTTCCAATTCTACAATTCCTCAATACTAAAAATAATTAAAGATGACTCAAGAGATTGCCACGACCTCAAAAAGCGAGGTCTCGCAATGACGAATAAAATTCCCCTCCTCCGGAGGGGCAAAGGAAAAAGAATTTCCCCCTTTAGAAAAAGGGGGTTAGGGGGATTTGAAATTATTCCTGCTCCATCATTGCGAGGAGCGCAGCGACGTGGCAATCTCTTAAGAATACTATCTTTTATCTTTTTTTTCCCTATGTATAATATATGGAGATTCTTTTTTCCCCCTCCCCTGGTGGGAGAGGGTCAGGGTGAGGGAGATAAACTATTTTCAACTTCATCTCCTGCTGCCGTGTAGCATAGATGCCTATTCTCTATAATTTAATAAATTGAATATACAACTCATGAAAGGGTGGAAACAGTATGAACAATGAATGTCATCCAGAAAAAAATCATGACTTACGAGAGGTCATTCGTAAAGCCTATAGCGAAATTGCCAACCAGGAAAGCTGCGGTTGTGGATCTTCCTGCTGTGGGAATACATCAGCTGAACTCATTGCCTCAAGCCTGGGTTACAACCCGCAAGAACTCAGTCAACTTCCCCAAGGAGCAAATATGGGGCTTTCTTGCGGGAATCCGGTCGCCATTGCCTCGCTTCAACCAGGAGAAGTTGTCCTTGACCTTGGTGCAGGAGGTGGTTTTGATGTCTTCATTTCAGCACAAAAAGTTGGGCCCTCTGGCCGAGTCATTGGAGTTGATATGACTCCTGATATGGTCCATAAAGCACGGCGTAATATACCATTTTTTCAAGAATCAAGCGGTCTCAATAATGTTGAATTCCGCTTGGGCGAAATCGAACATCTACCGGTGGAAAATGAAAGTATCGATGTGGTGATATCCAATTGTGTTATCAATCTCTCCCCTGACAAACCCCAGGTTTGGCGTGAGATTGCTCGGGTCTTGAAACCCGGTGGACGGGTTTCAGTTTCTGACCTGGCACTTTTAAAACCGTTACCAGATGCCGTTCAAGAATCGGTTCGTGCCTTGGTAGGATGTATCGCTGGAGCTGTCTTAGTAGATGAAACCGAGAAGATGGCACTCTCTGCTGGTTTAGTCAATATCATTCTGAAGACCAATTCGAACTACATTGATCAGTTGTCATCTTGGTCTGATCCGCTTTACCTTGAGATTTCCAAACATCTTCCACCAGGATCAAAGCTGAGTGATTTTGTAACCAGTTTAGAGCTCACAGCGAGAAAACCATAAACCAAACAATCAGGAAATCAATCTCTCGCTCCTCAGCTTTTCCGCCATGAGGATCTTATTCTTCTCTTTCATATTTTTGAATCATTTTCTATAAATATAATTGAAAAAATCAAAAGGCACTCTCCCCCCGCGAAGCGGCACCCCTCCACAGAGGGGAATTGTTCAATTCATTCCCCCATTGAGGGGGGATTCAGGGGGGTGTGCCTTTTATTATTCATCCTAAGACTTCGCTTGTTGAAGCCATGAGGATCTCATCTTTTTCGCCCCCTCTCCCCCTCGGCCTTTTCTTCCCCTCACCCCCTCGGCGTCTTTCGCCAAAACCTGTCCCCAGATTTTCGTTTTGGTTGTTCATTCGACAAAATATTGTTATAATATCTTTCAGATTTTTGGGGGATGGAGTTCCCCACATCCAAGTGCCTTCATGGCTGATGACTCCTGCTCTTTTCAATAAAGACAGGAGTTTTTTATTTTATAGGAGAAAATGAATGGATAATACCTTCTATGACTTAAAAGAACTTTTTCAACAAAGTGGTTGCCCACTTTGTGCTTTAAAAAGCCGTTTTGAGGAACGTTATCTTGATGTCCTTTTCTATGAAAACGTCAATGATCCGAATGTTCGAGAACGGATTCGGAATCAGAACGGTTTTTGCCAGGAACATATCCAGCTTATTTTTCAAAGCCGACCTTCAGTTTTAG
>JAAYUT010000392.1 GCA_012517485.1 Candidatus Atribacter fermentans | reverse complement strand
GAGGAGCGTCCTCTGCGACGTGGCAATCTCATCCACCCACTCCGTCATTGCGAGGAGCGTCCTATGCGACGTGGCAATCTCATACTTTAAGGTTTTTTTAAAAAAAAGAATCAAAAAAAAAATGAGATCCTCACGCCCTTAGATACTGAGGGCGCGAGGGGGAGAAAAAGCAGAAGGGGAGAGGGCTCAAGATGATGGATGAAAGGCATACCCCCTGACCCCCTCAAGGGAGGAATTCATTTGATGGTATTTTTCCTGGTCTTCGCGCTTTCAAAGCCTCAAATTTCAAATTATTTTTTTCCTCTTCACTCACTTCTCACCAAATTTACCAGATAATATATAATAATCATACTAACTCCAATAAAAATGATTGGGATTATGGAGGATGAAGATGCAATTCATCGCCTTTCTAACCGATTGGGGAATGGCCAGTTATTATGTAGGAATTGCAAAATCAGTTATGAAGCAGATCAACCCAAATGTTGAAATTATTGACATCACTCATGATATTCAACCTTTTAATATACGTGAAGCTATGTATATTCTTCAACGTTCTTTCCCTGATTTTCCTCCCGGAACCATTTTTTGTTCAGTAGTCGATTATGGAGTAGGAACAGAACGCTTTCCAATCGCTGTCGAGCTTATCAATGGTTCATTTTTAGTTGGTCCGGATAATGGGACTTTTACTCTCCTCTTTAAACAGTATCCAATGAAAAAGGCAGTTATTCTCCAAAATCCTTCCTACTTTTTTCGACTAAATCCTTCTAATACCTTTCATGGGAGGGATATTTTTGCTCCAGTGAGTGCTCGCCTTTCAATGGGTATTCCCTTGGAACATTTTGGACCGCTCGTTAATGACTTCCATACGCTTTCGATTAAAGAACCCAACTTTCATAACCATACCATAACTGGTGAAGTTGCTTTTTGTGATCGCTTTGGCAATATCGAAACGAATATACCTGGAGTAATGTTGAATAATTTTGAACTTCAACCTGGAGATTCTTTGAGTATTGTTATCAACAATTCTTCTTTTAATGCAGTTTTTTTTGAAGCATACGGAATGTGCAAAAAGGGACAGATTTTAGTGCATACCGACAGTTCAGGTTTTGTTGAAATAGCTGTGAATCAAGGAAATGCGAAAGAGGTTCTCCTTGGGAATAAAGGTTTGGATATCAATCAGATATCAATCACTCTTATGAAAAAATAAAATTACTAATTTTCGTATATTGACTTCTCCCTTTTGAAAAAGGAGATTGAGAGGGATTCGATTTTTTCTCATTCTTTCATTTTCTCCTTCATCCCCACCAATGGGAGAATGAATTCAACAATTCCCCTCCGTGGGAAAGGTTTTTTCTTTTTTTCCTCGCCCCTCTTTGGGAGAGGATTAGGGTGAGGGGGAAATTACATTTTCATCCTCGACCGGTGCTGAACAAGCAGCATGAAGGTCTATCTTTGAAATCATTGAAAAAGAGAATTGATAAATATATACTATATTTATTAAAGCAAAAGGAGGGAAAACAATGAAAAGAATTTTCTGGTTTATTTTTATAGGCACCTTAATCACTTTCTTTCTCGGATCAACCTTGATTTTTGCTGCAGAACCCGATTTTAGTAAAGTCCCAACCGCACCAAAGCCAGAGAAATTAACCGTCGTTTTATTTGAACCCGTTGAACAAAAAGCTGCCATTGAAGTAAGTAAACTTTTTGAAGAAAAATTCGGAATTAAAGTTGAAGTCAATGCGATTCCCTGGTCGAATCTTCATGAAAAAATCATTGCCGATCTCACTGCCAAAACTGGAACTTATGACATTATCTTTATCCCCGGCTTATGGTCACTCGAGTTTATTTATGCTGATTATATTGAACCACTCAACCAATTTTGGGATAACCCAAATTTACCCAAATTCGATATCGAAGACTACCCTGCCAGCGTTGTGAATTTAGTTTCCCAGGATGGGAAAATTTATTGGATTCCACATCATGGAACCACTCAAATCCTTTTCTATCGTAAAGACCTCTTTGAAGCCGAAGGGTTAAAACCTCCAGAAACCTATGATGAGTTATTTGAAATTGCCGCCAAATTTACCAATAATCCCAAATACCCTGATGTCTGGGGTTTTGCAACGACTCCTGGACAGGGAGAATTTGCTTCCAGCACCTGGAGTACCTGGCTCTGGTCATGGGGTGGAGATTACTTTGATGAAAATTGGAATCCAATTTTTAATAATGAAGTGGGAGTTGCCTCTTTGGAAGCATATGCAGAAGCTGTTAAGAAATTCTCACCTCCCGATTCACTCAACTGGGGTAATGATGATAGTGGCGCCGCCTTCCAGCAAGGAAGATTGGCTATGCTTCAAATGTGGCCTTATTTAGGAGCAGCCATGGAAGATCCCAGTCAATCCAAAGTGGTGGGGAAAGTTGGATATGCACCACTTCCGAAAAAAGTACTTCGTTTCCCAAGATTGGGATCTTGGGGTGGAACAATTTCCAAATTCTCTAAAAATAAAGAATGGGCTTATATGTGGCTTGCTTTTTATAATAGCAAAGAAAACACCGACAATATTTTAGTCCCCTCTGG
>JAAYUT010000391.1 GCA_012517485.1 Candidatus Atribacter fermentans | reverse complement strand
GATTCCTTCCATTACTAATAATTCGGGCATTTTGGTTTTACCAATGATTCCCTTCGAATGGAAATTCTCTCAATATTCATCTTTATGAAATCGATTTCATCCTTCTTTATACCATATCAAATAACGAAAGTCAATTCAATGTATAATCACTAAATTTTGCTTTTATCAAACGTGAATTCAAAAAATATTCGATATTTATTGATATTAATCATTTTTTTAAGCATATCCACCGGCAACAACCATGACTTGTCCAGTCACAAATCCAGCTTCTTCAGACGCAAAAAAGAAAACACTCTCAGCAACATCTTCAGGTCGTCCCAACCTCCCTACGGGTATTCTTGTAACGAGTTGTGGAATATCCTCGGGTGTGATGGTAGCATGAAAAAGATCAGTTTCGATCTTGCCCGGTGCAACAACATTAACAGTAATTCCACGCGGAGCATATTCTCGAGCTAAGGACTTACTAAATGGTATGATTGCTCCCTTGGTTGCAGCATAATGTGACCCTGAAGACCCCCCAGTAATAGCAGCTGTTGAAGAGATGTTAATAATTCTCCCCCATTGTTTTTTTACCATCATTGGGAGAGCATGAGCACAGCATAAGAAAATCCCTTTCATATTGACCTGATAAAGGCGATCCCACATTTCCTCATCAATAATTGTCGTTGATTGGTTCTTTAATTGGCCTTCACCGGCATTATTGACTAAAATATCAACGTGTCCAATTTTTTCTTGAATATTTTCAAACATCATTTTTACTTCATCTTTTTTCGAAACATCAGCACGAATACTAATGCCTTCAACTCCTAAAGAACGAATTTGATCAAGCGTTTCTTGAGCAGCATTTTCATTCTGATAGTAATTAACAACTATTTTCACTCCTCCACGTGCAAGTCGAAGAGAGATTCCTCTCCCAATTCCACGACTCCCTCCAGTTATCAAAGCAACGTGTCCACTTACACCAGGCATAAAAACTTAACCTCCATACCATAGAAATAATCTTTTAAGCAAAAAACAGCTATTCCTCAATGTTCATAAGAAAAGAAACAATTTCGGTTGATTTTTCAGGATCTGTGATTTGGGAATGGTCAAGGAAACCTTCCAAGAAATATTGGTTTTTTGGTAAAACTGTACTTCCTTTAAAAAGCGCTGAATCTTTTGGGACATATCCATCATTCTCGCCGGGGATCATTCTATAACAAATAAGCGTTAGATTATCAAAATAATCATCTCGTTGCCACTTCCAAACCACTTTCAACTCACAATATCCATTTTGACAAATTAGAGTTTGAACTGGTTGGCTTTCTATAGCACTCGCAAACACGATATATTTTTTCCGGTTTTCCAAATCATTTTGATTTGAAGAGAGTTCATTTATAAAAGAAGAGGTTTCTTTCATATCCGCAACCCCTGGCATGAGAGACTCTTGTATCCAGGTACTAAAATTATTTGATCCAAGTAATTTGGCACCAAGGTCTGCCAATGGAGTTCCGAGATGCGGAGTGCCGAAAGTTACTAGTTTATCCACCGTACCCCCTTGGGCAATATAAGAACGGGCTACCAAACCTCCCATGGAATGAGCAATAATAATTGGATTTTCAATTCCATTTTCATTCACTTTTTTGTAAAGATCAAGACCGTTCACTGCAATGAGTTCTGCCCAATTATATTGGAATACCCATACTTGATGATCATCATAAAAACCTCTTTTTTCTAATTCATTTAACAATTTATTCCACCGACTTCCGTCGCTATTCATCCCATGGATAAAAATAACTGGTTTGCCAACCCCTCCTTTCATCGTTAAATGATTTTTCATAGTCCAAAATCCTTTTGATTGGTCAGTGCTGGATTTATGAACTTCAAATAGCACTTGCCCTTTTAGGCCGAGGTCACTCGACCATTTCCCTATCCAAGCTCTTTGATCATCGAGCCATAAACCTTCAAAAGTCAGCGTTTCACTATGGAATTTTGCTGTAAAATTGATATTTTTATCTTTTTGGGTACCTGATATAGGACCTTCTGAAAAACCATAGGAATCAACTCGAGAAAGAACTCCAAATATTTTCTCGCCTATTTGATTTATATGAACAAAGAAAATTTGACTTGGCTTATCTTTCCCATAATCCTCTCCTGGTTCAAAAAGTGGCATCCCTTGCCACCGACCTGCATAGCCATTAGGGCTGTCAGTAATATCGATCAGAATAAAACAACCAGGTAATAATAAGAAGAGAAAAACTATTGAGAGAATAATTATAATATATTTTTTCAATTTCAATTGATTATGGGTATTTTTTATTTCTTTCATAAACCATAAAGCCTCCTGGTAATATAATGATACGGTAAAATATTATAACCTTTATTCAATTGATTTCATCATTTTATAAAAAAGAAGCGAGGACTATATGTTTAAAAGTGGAGAACCAAAACAGAAAAGTTATTTATTCGATCATTTTATTCCCAATTTTTCTCCTCCTCAAGATATCGGGGAATTCAGTATGTGGTTTATCTTTTATCAGAATGAGCTCTTGATACAAGAGAAACAAGATTCGTATCACATACCTCTCCTCAATATGGTGGAACGAGAAAAGCTCCCTTTGATAAATCATTTTTACTTAGGCCAATACGGTTCGATCCATTGCTTCGGAGCAGAGTTAAACCCCAAAACGTCAATTCCAACAGGCTATCAAACTTGGGGATTACGTCAGCTTTTTGGTTTAATTCATGATGACCTTTTTGCTCTTGCTGGACGAGCTAACCACTTGCTT
>JAAYUT010000390.1 GCA_012517485.1 Candidatus Atribacter fermentans | reverse complement strand
TGTAAGGACAGATGATGAAAGAATAACGAAAATTGGGAAATTGATTCGAAAAACCAGTATTGATGAGTTACCCCAATTCATTAATGTTTTAAAAGGAGAAATGAGTATTGTTGGACCACGTCCGACGCTTGAATACCAAGTAAAGCGGTATAATGAAAAGCAGAAAAGAAGATTGTTGGTAAAGCCGGGAATGACCGGATGGGCTCAGATCAATGGGCGGAATAACATGACCTGGCCAGAAAAAATAGAATTAGATTTGTGGTATGTTGATCATTGGAGTATTGGATTGGATTTAAAGATTATTGGAAGAACAATAGTATCAGTAATTAAAAGAAAAGGTATTTATGCTGAAGAGGGGGTTATAGTAGATGAAATCTCAAGAATCAATTAAAAGGGATAATTATTGAAATGGTTATTAAAGGAAATGAAATTGAAAAATCCATTTATATTTTTGGTGCAGGAGGATGGGGAAGGGTAATATTTGATATTGCGAGCAGAATGGGATTATCAATAATAGGTTTTTTAGACCAAGATCCTAACAGCTGGAATCAGATAATTTTTGGAAAAAGTGTTCTAGGTAATGAGAATATTTTGTTTTCGAATACCTCATCAATTCAATCCTTGATTATTGCTATTGGTGATAATAATAGAAGAAAAAAAATTACTATAGAACTTCAACAAAGAAATAAACAAATTGAATTATTAAATATAATAGATCCATTCACAATGGTTTCGACTTTTTCTTCTATAGGATTGGGTGTAATGATACTCCCGGGTGTTACAATTCAAGCTGGTTCGAATATTGGGAATGGGGTTATTTTAAATAATGCTTGTAGCATTGGTCATGGATCTAATGTTGGTGATTTCTGCCATATTTCTCATGGTGCTCACTTGGGTGGAGAAGTACAAATTGGTGAGGGAACATTAATAGGGCTTAATGCTACTGTTTTACCTGGAGTAAAAATTGGTGCTTGGTCGATTATTGGGGCAGGAGCAGTTGTTACTTCTGACATTCCCGATCGAGTTGTAGCAGTCGGAGTACCGGCACGCATAATTCGGGAGATAAAATAACTGTGATTAACATTCCACTCTCCCGTCCGAATATAGATGAAAAGGATATTCAATCAGTAATAGAAGTATTGAAAACTCCATATTTAAGTATAGGACCAAAACTGACTGAATTTGAAAACAGAATTGCCGATTATGTAGGAAGAGAGTTTGCAATTGGGGTTAACAGCGGAACCAGTGCGTTACACTTGATCCTTAAATCATTAGGGATAGGGGAAGGGGATGAGGTTATTACCACACCCTTTAGCTTTATCGCATCGGCAAACTGTATATTGTTTGAAAGAGCAAAACCGGTTTTTGTAGATATTGAAGAAGAAACATTAAATATTAATCCGGAGCTCATTGAGGAAGCCATAACCGAAAAAACCAAGGGTATTTTGCCGGTTGATGTGTTTGGGCATCCCTGTGCTTGGGATGAAATAATGGATATTGCTCAAAAGAATGAGTTATACGTAATAGAAGATTCTTGTGAAGCATTAGGTGCAGAGTATAAAGGGAAAAAGTGTGGTTCTTTTGGTGTAGCAGCAGCTTTTGGATTCTATCCAAATAAACAAATTACCACTGGTGAAGGCGGGATGATTGTAACCGATGATGAAGTTCTTGCGAATTTATGTCGAAGCATGAGGAACCAGGGTCGTGGGGAAGACATGAGTTGGTTGAACCATGAGCGACTGGGTTACAATTTTCGCATGGATGAAATGAGCGCCGCTTTAGGTTTAAGCCAATTAGAGAAAATTGAGCAGATTTTGGAGAAGAGGTCAGAAGTCGCTCATCAATATATGATTCGACTACGGGAAATTGATGATGTTACTGTTCAATTAATTCGTAAGGATGTGGTTATGAGTTGGTTTGTTTTTGTTATTCGACTCAATGAAGGTATTGATCGAGATGGAGTTTTAAAATATTTAAAAGAAAATGGAGTTTCTTCCAAACCCTATTTCCCTCCGATTCATCTTCAACCATTTTATATAAAACAATACGGCTATAAATTAGGTGATTATCCTGTTACTGAAAGAACTTCCAATCAATGCATTGCTTTGCCTTTTTATAACTCGCTATCAAATAGCGAAATTGATATTATAGTTGACAAATTGAAAGAAGCAATTCGGTTAAATTAAGATATAGAGGAAATATAGATGAAAGTAAGTTTTTATTCATCAATATAACCATCAATTTATAATTGTTCTCGCTTTACAAGGTAGATTGGTTGTTTAAAGTTATATGATTAAGGATGGAGAAGTTCTATGGAAGAAGAAGTGTCTTTATATGATTTATTTGAAGTACTAAGTCGGCGGAAAAAATTAATATGGGAAGTATTTTTAGTGGTTGTTATTTTGGGAGTTCTCTATGCCGGTTTTGCCCGTATTTATTTAAGATACTATGAAGCGACTGCGACTATTATGGTGAATCCTGTTGTCCTAAGCGG
>JAAYUT010000389.1 GCA_012517485.1 Candidatus Atribacter fermentans | reverse complement strand
TTGTAAAGCTTGAGTTAATTCCTCAGAACTTATTTCCACTTCCCATTGGGCATGTGGAGAGTCGTTTTCCCAGGGCGAAAGAACACTGACTAAGTAAGGAACATTCTTTCCCCATACATTGAAAGCTGAATCGGTACATCCCCCGCTCTCGGAGTGAAAACAAACTCCTGCTGGTTGATTCTGGTAAGTAAGAATGAAACCTTTTATTGAATCGATCAGCTTATTGGTGATAGGATCTTCAGCATTGACCCCTCCATAAACTTGGCAGTGCGATGAAGCACAAAAATCATAGCCTTGTTCACGGTGACGGCTTAAGTTTTTGACCGCATAGGTTCGAGCTGTTATAATTTGAGCTTTTACAGCTTCTTCAGGCCAATGTGGGTTTATTTCCATCTTGATTGTTCCTCGAATATAATCATCTAAATACAGATGATTAATAACCACCAGATTTCCCTGTTCATTCCTTAAAGTAAAAGAGCCACGATAGGGGCGTTTATTGACCAGGATGAAACCTTTCCCTTGGGTGGTTACTCGAAAAGAAGATGATACCATTTGTCTCTCTTCCCAAACCACCTTGGTTTTGCTGGCATTAAAAGATAGCTGCTCCTGAGCCGGTACAGAATAGGATTTTTTATCGATTATAACTTTCAAGCCGGCTGTCGAAGAAAGAACCACATCGGATCTTCCATTGACAATACAAACAGTGACAACCGGATCATTTTGAGCACAAACCACTTGTTTATCGGTGAAAAATAAAAAAAATAAAAATATCAAAGGAAGCACAATTTTCTTTTTGCCCATCATGTTTTACCGCCTCAGAAGTGAAAAAATGAGAGTTAATATGATACTTATAATAATGCAGGTTACCCAAGGAAAATAAAAGGTGACATTTCCCCTTTTTACAATGATGTCACCTGGCAGTTTCCCTAAATACCGAAAGATAGGTATTTTTGGGAGAAACAACATCGCCAAGCCAATTATTATTAATATTACTCCAATAATTAAGATGGTTTTTGCCCAAAAAGAAATTTCCATAATCGCTTTTTTTCTCCTTCCCACAGGCTGAAGATGCAACCACAATATTTTTGTTGATAAAGGTTCAGTTCAGCTGATCGATCCCGGCTGTTTCGATAAAAGAGATGGAAGTCCCTTTTTAAAAAAACCATATCGTAAGAAAAAGCAATTTGTTCACCAACGAGAAAAATAGTATTTTGATTTTGATAAGGACTGATTGTAAGAGTGGTTGCAAAATGTTGAAAAGAATTCTTTTTTCCCCATTCCGCTACTTTTTTTAACCGTAACCGGTAACAACCGATACAGCGCTGGTCTTCTGATGAAATTGATTGAAAATAATCTGCTGGTTGATAAGGAAAAGGGGTCATGCCCTTCTGGCCGGTTACCTCCATGTACCGGTAAAAATTCTCTTCTCTCCGACAATATTCATCATAGGGATGAATATTTGGATTATAAAAAAGATAGGTGACGTCCCATCCTTCATTTTCAAGCGCTTCGTGGACACCAGCTGCGCAGGGTCCGCAACAGGTATGAAGCAGAAGCTTCGGCTTCATCATAATAACTTTTTCCCTTTAATATATTGATGTCCCTGAGGAGTAATCATTCTACCCCGTGGGGTGCGAATCAGCAATCCAATTTTAATTAAAAAAGGTTCATAAACCTCTTCAACTGTAGCAGCATCCTCGCCTAACATCATAGCCAAATTGTTAATACCCACCGGCCCTCCATGATAATGGTCCAGCAAAATCTTCAATAAATTTCGATCGATGCGATTAAGACCCATATCATCTATTTCAAGACAGTCTAAGGCGTCTCGAACTAATTCTTTATCAATCGCTGTTTTTCCGTAAAATTGGGCAAAATCTCTCACTCTCTTTAAAATTCGGTTGGCTATTCGAGGCGTCCCGCGAGACCTCCGGGCTATCTCCTCCGAAGCATCTCGATCAATTGAAATGTTCATAACCGTGGCTGATCGTGTAACAATAGCTGACAAATCGCTTTGATTATAAAAATCGAGTTTTTCAATAATGCCAAATCGATTTCGCAAGGGTGCACTCAAAAGGCTGATACGAGTTGTCGCCCCAATGAGAGTAAATGCGGGTAAGTTAATTCTCACGCTTCTTGCGCCCGGTCCTTTCCCAATTAAAATATCCAGAGCAAAATCCTCCATGGCACTGTAAAGAATTTCCTCACATACTCTAGGGAGTCGATGAACTTCATCAATAAATAAAATATCTCTTTCTGAAATTGTGGTCAGAATTGAGGCAACATCTCCAGAACGGGTTAAACTCGGACCAGATAAATAACGAATAGCAGCGTTCATTTCATTGGCAATAATTGATGCTAAAGTTGTTTTTCCTAAACCTGGTGGTCCGTAGAGGATGACATGATCTAAAGATTCGTCTCGAGCTAATGAAGCCTGAATAAAAACATGAAGATTTGCTCTGACTTTATCTTGACCAATAAATTCATTCAGTCTTTTGGGCCGCAATGAGACATCATCATCGGAATCCTTTAAAAAAGGGATGTAATCTTTTGGCTTTGGAAAATCGTTCATTTTAAGCCACCTATTTTACCTAATGCCTTTTTTAAAAGTACTTCAGTATCGTCAAATATTGTCTGGTCCTCTTGCCAGAGAATATTTAAAACACCTTCGATTTCAGTGGCTGTATATCCTAAACCAGCTAACGCAGTTTTCACTTCTTTCCAGGTTTTAGTGACCTTCGGTGTAGCAGTTGTGACGAAGTCAGTCTTTCCCAAATGAGGTTTTAATTCAAGTACCAGCCTTTTCACCGTTTTTGAAGAGAGACTGGCTCGAGTAGATAAATAATCAACATTTTCAGCGACTATGAGGTCAGTAAACTCTTTCCAATGGATTCGAGAAAGAATTTTAATGGCAGTTTTATGACCAATTCCTTTAACGCCACAAATGAGATCAAAAGTTTCCCTTTCTTTGGGATCTTCAAATCCGTAATAAAAAAACTCGCCATCTTCACGAAAATAAAAACGGATATAAAGCTTTTTTTGTTCTCCAATTTTTACCGAAGAAACAAAAGGGGTTACTTTAATCCGATATCCATAACAATCGGTTTCCAGGATCCATTCATCATTTTCAATTGCAGCAATCGTTCCTCGAATCGAATCAAACATAGGAATAATTCGTTCCAGATTGGAAAGCGTGACAAATTGCAACCGCTAACGCATCAGCGACATCGTCGGGAGTCAACTTTTCCTCGTTTATATTCAGTATTGTTTTCACCATGTAGACAACTTGCTCCTTTTTTGCCCTCCCATATCCGACTACCGATTGCTTAACCTGAAGGGGAGTATATTCAAAAACTGGAATGGACTGCATAGCTGCATTCAACAAAACCACTCCCCTTGCTTCACCAACAGAAATAGCGGTTTTGGAATTTTTATTAAAGAAAATCTCCTCAACCGCTACCTCAGTAGGATGATAATTTTTAATTAAATGATTGATTTTTTGATAAATTATATATAATCTTTCCGAGAGTGGAAGTTCTTTTTGGGTAACAATAACACCGTACTCGATAGCTTGAACCGATCCAATCCCATGCTTTTTCGCTATAATTCCATATCCTGTCGTCGCTGTGCCTGGATCAACTCCCAAGACTATATTTTCCTGAGATGTCATTAGGTGTTACTGCTCCATCGACTCAAGCAGCTCATCAGAAATTTCAAAGTTGGAAAAAACTTCCTGAACATCATCTAATTCTTCTAAGCTGTCTATGAGATTAAGCGTCTGTTGGGCTTGCTTGCCTTCTAAGTGAACGGTAGTTTTTGGTACCATAGTAATTTCAGCATTGATATAGGCAATTTTATTTTTATCGATTAAAGCTTTTATCCGATCAAAATCTGCTGGTGATGTAACAATATCAATGGTGGTTTCAGAGGTTTGAATATCTTCTGCACCAGCCTCGATAGCCATCATCGTCAATTCATCTTCATCCACGCTTCCTTTATCAAAGGATATTAAGCCTTTCCTTTCAAATATCCAAGCAACTGACCCGTTTTCTCCTAAATTTCCACCTAATTTACTAAATAAATGTCGTATTTCGGCTGTAGTTCGGTTCCGGTTATCAGTCGTTGCATCGACCATCACCGCAACTCCTCCTGGACCATAACCTTCATAAGTTACTTCTTCAATAGCGACTCCTTCAAGCTCTCCAGTTCCCTTTTTAATCGCCTTTTCAATATTTTCTGCAGGCATATTGATTTCACGTGCTTTTAATATTGCATCTCTGAGCCGTGGATTATTGTCAGGGTTTCCTCCGCCCTGTCTCGCAGCTACAGTTATCAATCGAATTAATTTACTAAAAGCTTTTCCACGGGCTGCATCGGTTTTCCCTTTTTTATGTTTAATTGATGCCCATTTTGAATGTCCAGACATAGGTTTCCCCCTTCATAAAAAAGTCTCAATA
Source organism: Candidatus Atribacter fermentans (assembly GCA_012517485.1). GTDB lineage: Bacteria > Atribacterota > Atribacteria > Atribacterales > Atribacteraceae > Atribacter > Atribacter fermentans. The sequence goes on along the minus strand of JAAYUT010000389.1, from coordinate 341 downwards.
TATTCTACCATAACTGTTTCTGGTAGTTCTACCCTTAAACTCAGGAATGAAGTGTGAGAATAAGCATTCATTCCAGGTTCATGTCTCCTGATGATGGTGAGAAGTTCCTTTCAAGGTTTTAATTTCCACCTTTAACATGAGCTGATAAAATAAAGATTTGAATTTTTTAGAAATAACCTAAAATGATCTCACTGCTTTTTTATTCTTTTCCTCATAGAACAAGAATAGGGCTGAAGATCATCTCTCCAGCCCTATTCTCATGTATTCTCATATTTACTCCCGGCAGCGTCCTACTTTCCCACCCAGCTGCCCAGGCAGTATCATCGGCGTTGGAGGGCTTC
>JAAYUT010000388.1 GCA_012517485.1 Candidatus Atribacter fermentans | reverse complement strand
CCTCTAACCTGGTTCTCATTGAAAAATCATCAGGATGATCCATGAGCATACTATTCTGAATGATAACATTTTGCATATCCGTTAAATTGTCCTGGCGTAAATAGATTCTTAACCATAAAACCCAATATTCAAGAATTTCATTTTGGAGTAATGAATTGAAATCAATTTGATTCAAAAATCTGATAGAGTCTGTAGTGTATCCTAATTGAAAGAAAAAAGTTGCAACCTCTAACCTGGTTCTCATTGAAAAATCCTCAGGATGAAGTTCATTCACAAAAGAATTGATCAGATCACGAGCTTGCCGGCTGGTCATTGTTTGGTGAGAATAGTATATTTTTCTGGTATGGAGAAGGGCTTCTAAATAATTCCCTTTTTCTATAAGAATTTTAATAATACCCATTAGAGAATTCAGTTGTTCTGATTCATCGTAGGCATGAGAAAGAGATTCTATATAGTAATTTATCGCTTGATTGTAGTTTTTTTCGTTTCTGAACAGTTCAGCAATTTGCCAAGAAGATTGATAGAGCAAAATTGACAAGGTGGAAATAGATTGGAAATGATGGTAAACATCTTCAATTGAGTCGGTTCTTTTTTGGTTTATGAGCGCATCAAGATACAGAAACCAAAGGTGATCAAAAATAGTCAATTGTCTATTTTTTTCTTCTTTTAGTAAAAACTCATGAGCTCTCGTCATTTGACCAAGAGCTAAAAATGACTGGAGTTTCAGAAGAGCAGTTTGATCGGTATAAAGGTTTGCTTGTTCGGGGTCTTTGTCGATTTGATCGATAACCTTTTGGTAATCTTTTTGGCGATAGATCGTGATCAACTCGGAAAGAAAATCATTTTTTGCTTCACCATTTTCAAAAGTTACAAATAGAAGACATATCAAGATAATCAAACCAATAAAGTTATAATTATTTGTTCTCATTTTTCCTCTCCGGATTTATGATAATATATATTGAACTAACTTTCTTCAGTTCCTTAAACTGCTCAAAGAATCCATTCATCTTCACCTTCTCCCATCAAGGGAGAAGGAACTTTTAGTCGTCATTGCGAGACCTCGTTTTTTGAGGTCGTGGCAATCTCATGAGTCAGCTTTTCTTATTTGTTGAATTGTGGAATTTGAATAAATGAGATTCTTATCATGTCTGGAAAAAAACGTCACCCTCCTCAGAAGGAAAGAATGGCTCAATGAGATTGCCACGTCGCATTGGATGCTCCTCGCAATGACGGAGCAGGAATAAATTCAAATCCCCCTTTGCTAAAATAGGAAATTAAACGAAAGAAAAATTGTTTTTTGTTTTCATATGGTATGAAAAAATAGTGTGAAGGTTTATCCAATTTCTATTTAAACTTAGAAAATTGAAATGACTTATAATAATATTAAGTGTTTGAATTTAATGTCCATAACGGGATAAAATAAATTAATGAGAAAGTTATTTTACCTTAAGGGATGAGACCATGAGAAATATGGAAATAGCACAAATTTTGCGTAAAATAGGAATTCTTTTGGAAATAAAAGGGGAAAATCGCTTTCGGGTCTTAGCTTACCAGGAAGGTGCCAGGAAAATTGAAAACTGGCCAGAAGCGATTGAGATACTTGCCAAAGAAGGAAGGTTACAGGAGATATCTGGTATTGGGGAAGGATTAGCAGCTAAGATTGAAGAATATCTTCGAACCGGAAAAATAGAATTTCTGGAAGAATTAACGAAGGAAATTCCTCAGGAATTAATTCATCTTACCGAAATTCCCGGAGTTGGACCAAAAATTGCTCGACAACTCTATAACGACTTAGGAATCGTAACCATTGAACAGTTGGAGCAAGCTATCCAGGAACATCGTCTTCAAAGCCTCCCGGGGTTCGGTCTAAAAAGTGAAGAAAAAATAAGAAAAGGAATCGACACTATCAAGAAAAGCACCGGTAGAATGCTCCTTGGGTATGCACTTCCATTGGCTGAAGAAGTCATTTCCCTCCTTCGCGAAAATACCCAAATTGAAAATTTGAGTACGGCTGGTAGTCTCCGACGCATGAAAGAAACCATTGGTGATATTGATATTCTAGCATCAACTGCAGATGCAGAGAGGATGATGGATACTTTTATTAAGCTTCCCATGGTCAAACAAATCATTTCCCATGGAACAACCAAGTCAAGTATCTTGACTTACGAGGGAGTGCAAATTGATCTCCGAGTAGTTGATAATCAATGCTTTGGTTCTGCACTTCAATATTTTACTGGTTCGAAAGAACATAACGTCAAGCTTCGGGAATATGCACTCAAAAAAGGATATAAGATTAATGAATATGGAATTTATCGGATTGACAATGGCGAGAGAAGAGGTGGAGATAAGGAAGAAGATATTTACCAGATATTAGGAATGGAGTGGATTCCACCAGAAATGAGGGAAGATCAGGGTGAAATAGAAGCTGCCCTTCAAAAACGCTTACCAATTTTAGTCGATATGAAAGATATTCAGGGAGACCTCCACGTTCATTCTAACTGGAGTGATGGATTGGTTTCCATTGATGAAATGGCAACTGCTGCAACAAAAAAGGGATATCGATATATCGCTATCTGTGATCATACTCAGGGATTGGCAGTAGCTTCTGGCTTAACCCCAGAAGAAATTCAACAAAGAAGGAAAGAAATTGACCAATGGAATACCCATCATCCCGAAATTTTTATCTTAGAAGGAGTCGAGGCGAACATTTTAAGCGATGGATCAATCGATCTACCGGATGAAGTACTTGCTCAACTTCCGGTCGTTGTTGCTGGTATTCACACTGGATTAAGCCAAACTACTGAAAAAATAAACCAACGCCTGGAAAAGGCATTTAAAAACCCTTACGTTCAGATTATAAGTCACCCTACCGGGCGACTGATTAATAAACGAGATGCGAGTCAAGGCGATCTTGCTCTTCTTTTTAAAAATGCCCAACAAACAGCAACAGCTCTTGAAATCAATGCCCAACCGGAACGATTAGACCTCAAAGATATCGATGCTCGACAAGCCTGCGAAAAATACAATATTAAATTAGTCATTTCTACCGATTCTCATGACCCTGCCTCATTAAATCTTATGCGTCTTGGTGTTGCTCAAGCCCGTCGGGCTTGGTTAACCAGTGATGACATTCTCAATACCCTTAATAAAGATCAACTTCTTCAAGTTCTGGGGAAAAAAAGAGAGCGTTTTGTTATTTAAGCGCCATGAATATTTTCTTTGAGAAAAAGAGGTGTTCCCCTTTCTAAACGAGGAGGAAGCTGTCGCTTGTGTTCAGTCAGTTCTATCATTTTTTGAATTTTGGCAATATCTTCAGGATTTCCTGAACCATTTTGAATAAATTGATCTAAATCTATATAACGAATGCCCATTTCCTTTTCATCGGTTTGATCTTCCCATAGTCCTGCTGATGGCGCTTTCTCGATTATAGATATTGGAATGTCTAAAAATTTTGCTAATTGTCTTATCTCTGTTTTCGTCAGATGGGCGAGTGGCATCAGGTCAACTCCTCCGTCACCGTATTTAGTAAAATATCCAACCGTTAATTCACTTTTATTGGTTGCTCCACAAACCAAGAAATTTTCCTTTTGAGCAAAATAATAAAGGACTGTCATTCTGATGCGAGGAATAATATTGGCTAAGGGAAGAGAGAGAGGTTTTGAGTAGCGTTCACCAAAAAGAGTGAGAAAGCGATCATATATCCCATCAAGTGAAAAAATACGATAGGGAATAGCAAATTTTTCAGCTACTAATACGGCATCTTGTTGATCCTGGGGAAGACTATGACAGGGAAGGATAAGGCCGAGTGCATTTTCTGGAAATGCAATTTTAGTCAAAACCCCAACTACTGAAGAGTCAATACCCCCACTTAAGCCAAAAACTAATCCTTTTGCATTGGCATTTTGAACCATTCTTTGTAACCAAGTGACAATTCGATCTCGTTCCTGACTCCAATCGTTCATATTTTTTCTCCTTCATTGACTTTTATTTCTCTGATACTGTATCATTTTGAAACATATGTTGAATTTCGTCTCCTATCTTAATCGATGGAATTAAAAATTCACTATACCAATTGTTTGTTGTATATTATATCAAGATAAATAACTCTTGTAATTTTACTTTTTCGACATGATTTATACGTAAAAAAAATGAAGATTCAGTTCTTAAGGGAGCGATGGATATGGGAAAAACCATTGCAGAAAAGATTTTTGAACGAAAAACCGGATATTCAGTAAAAGCTGGAGATTTGGTTATTGCCCGAATTGATATGGCTATGGGCCAAGATGGAACAACCCCTTTAGCAATCAGATCATTCGAAGAAATGGGTGGCAAAAAAGTTTTTGATCCGTCCCGGATCGTATTTATAATTGATCATAATGCCCCAAGCCCCCTGGAAGCGGTATCTCAACTTCACGATACTATGAGAAAGTTTGCGGAAAATCATAGATTAACGATTTATGAAATCGGATGTGGGGTATGTCATGAAATCATGGTTGCCAAAGGTTTAGTGGTTCCCGGAGATTTAGTGATCGGAGCTGATTCGCACACCTGTACCTATGGAGCCATTGGAGCCTTCTCAACTGGAGTAGGGAGTACCGAGTTAGCAGCAGCGATGATATCAGGTCAACTTTGGTTCAAAGTTCCTGAAACCATCCTCATTCGCCTCAATGGAAATCTTTTACCCGGAGTCTATTCTAAAGATGTGATTCTGTACCTTGCCTCTCAAATTGGTGCTGATGGAGCAACTTATCAAGCTATTGAATTCACTGGTCCAATCATCGATCGACTTTCAGTCGAAGAACGATTAACGATTTCGAACATGGCAGTAGAATTAGGAGCGAAAGCAGGATTAATAGCACCTGATGAAAAAACCATAACCTGGGTAAAACAAAAAACTTCCAAACCTTTTCAACCGATTTATCCAGACCCAGATGCTTCCTATGTAAAAGAATTGACCTTTGATTGTTCGACACTCGTTCCTCAGGTTGCTCTTCCTCATCGGGTTGATACGGTCACACCAATCGATTCTTTAGGAGAGGTTTCAATCCATGAAGCCTATTTAGGAACTTGTACAAATGGTCGAAGCGTCGATATCGAAGTTGCTGCTCGCATTCTTCGAGATAAAAAAGTGCACCCAAATGTTCGGCTGATTGTTGCACCAGCTTCAAAAGAAATACTTTTAGAAGCAATTGAAAAAGGATGGAT
>JAAYUT010000387.1 GCA_012517485.1 Candidatus Atribacter fermentans | reverse complement strand
TGACCTGATATTTCTGTTTATTCGAATACATCATGATTTCAAAACCTTTATGAATAAAGCCTTCAAAGATTCTGATGAAGGGCAAAACTCCTCGATAGGAATCATATACTGAATCAAAGACTAAGGCTTTAAGGGATTTCTCTTTATGGCCTTGAGGGGAAGGAATATAATCAATTACCTTTTCTAAAAGTTCTTCGACACCTTCTCCTAATTTGGCACTCACTAAAGTAATTGGGAGATGGTCTGGGCCAAGAATATTCTCAATTTCTTCACAAACCCGATTGGGATTAGCAGAGGGGAGATCTATTTTATTGATTACTGGTAATATAGCTAAACCCTCGGATAAAGCGAGGTTGGTATGAGCTAAAGTTTGTGCTTCAACCCCTTGAGTGGCATCGATAACTAATATTGCTCCTTCACACGCTGCCAAACTTCTTGATACTTCATAACTGAAATCGGCATGACCGGGAGTATCGATCATATTAAAAACAAAAGAACAATTCCGCTGAGAAGAAAAATATTGTAATCGTACTGCTTTTGCCTTGATGGTTATTCCTCTTTCTCGCTCTAAATCCATACGATCCAGCACCTGATCCCGCATTTTTTGTTTCGGAATTGCATGACACAAATCCAAAATGCGATCAGCTAAGGTTGATTTTCCATGGTCGATATGAGCGATTATACAAAAATTACGAATAATTTGGTTTTCTGTCATAAAGTTAACCCTTCCCTACCAAATTTCGACGAATAAAAGACCAGATAGATTTTCCTTCTTTCAATCCCATGGATTGAGAAAGGAAAATATAGATTAAGCTCAATACGACGAATGAAAACCCAAAAAAGGCGAGTAATGATAGTGTTTTCTGTATGTTTTGCACCAGATGAAGGATCCCCCAACAAAGTCCAATAAAAAGAAGGTTTAAAATAATTATTTTGATCAACCAGGAATAAATGGTTCGGTCCTTTTTATAAAAGGAATGTTTTCTTTTAAGGAAAAAAAATAAAAAGCTACAATTGAGCACTGCAACAAGAGAAGTTGCTAAGGCTAAACCACTAAAATCGAGGTAACGAACTAATATTAAATCTAAAATTATATTTACTCCCACCATAATAACACTGATTCGAACTGGTGTCACAGAGTCTTTGAGTGAATAAAAAGCTTTGGTAATAATGTGATTCATTGAGAAGAAAACCAGACCGGGAACATAAAATAGAAGACTCTGAGCAGTCATATGAGTCGCTATAGCGTCAAACATTCCCCGTTCATAAACTAAGCGTATTGCTTCATTTCGAAATATAGCTAGGTAAGATGTAATAGGAATCATAATGAATAAAATCAATCGGGTTCCTTGAGTAAAAGTATTATTCCACTCTTGAGAATCGTTTTTAAAAACCAACTGAGACAGGGAAGGAAGAATTGCGGTTGAAAGAGCAATTCCAAAAATTCCCAAGGGGAGTTCTAATAAACGATCGGCATAATAGAGAGCAGATACTGCTCCTTCCTGACAGGTTGAAGCAATAATTCGATCGACTAAGGTATTCAATTGTCCAACAGATAAAGCTAAGGTAACTGGCAGCATGAGTCGAATTACCTCTCGAAAACCTGGATCGTGCCAAAAATTCTTGAAAAATCTGAGAACAAATCCTTTTTTATAAAAGGGATAAATTTGTATAACAAATTGGCCTATCCCACCAATCAGCACACCAATTGCTAAGGAATAAGGACCGGTATAAGTTCGAAGTAGCAAAAGAGTAAGAATAGTTCCAACATTAAAAAATACCGGTGCTATTGCAGACCAACTGAAAATGTGGAGGGTATTTAGAATCCCCATGACCAAAGCTGACCAGGATATGATGAGCAAAAAGGGAAACATAATTCTGGTCATGTTGGTTGCCATTTGTACTTTTTCTGGCTCGGAACGAAAACCAATTCCCACCATTTCAATGATCCAAGGTGAAAAAGCGATCCCGAGACTACAAACAACCAATACGACCAAAGTAAGACCGGTAAAGACAGAATAAATAAATTTTTGCGATTCTTGATGGCTTTTTTCCGAATATTGGGAAAATATCGGAATAACTGAAGTACTGAGAGCTCCTTCCGCAAACAAACGACGAAGCAAGTTTGGTATGGTATAGGCAACAAAAAAAACATCAGTTACCCACGAAGCTCCAAACATCGAGGAAATGAGAATTTCCCTGAAAAGACCGGTAATACGAGATAGAAAAGTACCAGCTCCAACTATTGCAGTATTTTTGATGAGTGATCGTTCTTTAACCATGTTCTCATTATAAACGAATCCCGCTATTCTTGTTAATCATTTGATTCATATTCTTTTCCTCATAGAACAAGAATAGGGCTGAAGATCATCTCTCCAGCCCTATTCTCATGTATTCTCATATTTACTCCCGGCAGCGTCCTACTTTCCCACCCAGCTGCCCAGGCAGTATCATCGGCGTTGGAGGGCTTC
>JAAYUT010000386.1 GCA_012517485.1 Candidatus Atribacter fermentans | reverse complement strand
CCCCCTTTTTCATCATCAGAAGGAAGTTCCCATGGTAAAGCGATCCCCTGCCGGTATCTCATTCGATAGGCATGGGGACAAAACCGATAAAAGGCATAAGCAGTTGCTGTCAAGCGTTGTAAATGAGGAAGAGGTTGCTGAGGAAGATCCATTCCTCCATCCTCTATCACTTCATTTGGTTTTGAAGTGAAAATGAATAAAGAATCTTGCTCTTCAGGGAATAAATTGATAAGGTATTGCCGAGGGTCCTCATTTCTATCCTTATCAATCCAATCCCAAACCCAGCTCAACCAGGTTTTAGGTTTGATAATGATTTCTCCGTTACTTATTGAACAAACACCAGACAAAATCAACGTATCTTGAGCTCGCGTACATGCTACGTAAAATAATCGCTGCTGTTCAGAAATTTCCTCGGCTTCCTGAAGTTGCTGTTCAATAAAATAAGAAGGAAAATCAACATCACTCTCCATGAGCGGTTGACCATTCATCTCCCAATAATCTGGAAAATATCTGGTTATCGCTCCCAGTTCACGCGAAGATTGAAATTTGTTTCTTGGGCGTCGATTGGGAGCATATTCCAAACCAAAAAGAGCAACGATAGGAAATTCCAAACCCTTGGCAGAATGAATGGTCATTACTCGTATGACATCTTCCTCTTCTCCAACTGGATTGGATTCTTCACTCTTAACTTCTTTCAAAATGGCATCTTGTAAATAACGGGCACAGCCCAATCCGCTGTTTCCAATGCTATTTTCATATTCTCGGGCTAAATCAATTGACCTCCGGAGGTTGACGGCTACCCTTCTTCGTAAAGACCGTGGGATTGCTTTTAAATGAGAAGAATCTTTTAAAAGTTCGGATAAAACTGAAGCTGGACCTGCTAATTTCATCTGTTGATTCAAATCAATTAGTTTTTGGCAAAATTTTGGATATTTCTCCTGCAAAGTTTTCCACAGCCAACCGTTTTTTAATGATTTCTCAGCATTGACCAAAATATTATGTACCTCGGCTAAATTGAATCCGGAAAAGGGTGAAGAAAGATAGTTCGCTAAAGCCAAGTCATCCTGGGGATCAACAACAGTTTTTAAAAAAGCTACCGCATCCAAAGTTTCTCCTCGAGAAAAATAATTGACATCGGTAACGAAAATCACTGGTAAATTTAATTCGTCTTGAAAAACTTGCTCGAGTGGTCGATAGAAAGTTCGGGTTGGTACCAAGATTACAATATCTCGGTACTGACACAAACGGGCTTTTTTTTCCGCTTTATCCCAAACTATTACTTTCCCAACCAAATTATTGACTTCATCTGCTAAGTATCGTGCCAGAAGACAACGCTTCTCAGTTTCTTTGACCGGTTGATCAGAGTTTCCCAAGAAGAGAAATCGCAGATGAGGAGCCGATACCGATGTTGAGCGCTCTTCCCACCAGGATAGTTCATTGGGAACCCGGAGTGGCTCATACTCGTGGTGGATTTTTTGACTTAATCCATCTTTCCAGATAAAACCAAATAAACTGTTTATTTCACTGATCAAATCATCCCGACTACGAAAGCTTTCACCAAGTACGATATGTCTTCCACTCTCTGAATTATCCTGAGTTTTTTGAATATATTGATGAAAAATACTCAGGTCGGCATGCCGAAAACGGTATATTGACTGCTTCAAATCACCGACTAAAAAAAGAGAGGCTTGGTTGTTTTGGACTATATTACGAATCAAGGATTCCTGGAGGACATCAGTGTCTTGAAACTCATCAACCATAATAGTGCTATATTGGGCAGTTAAAGTGGGATAGTGTTTTATTGCTTCACCAGCAT
>JAAYUT010000385.1 GCA_012517485.1 Candidatus Atribacter fermentans | reverse complement strand
TATCTGTAACCTCAAAACCCCTGGGGAAAATCCCCAGGGGTTTTTTTTTATTTCTTCTCCGTCAGTCTTTATTTTTCCCAATTAATGTAATAACGTGCCATAACCTGTCAAATTATGAATTTTACCTTCCTCTGGTGTCTACATGAGTTATAAGGGTTTACTCTTAGCCTCTCACTTTCTCTTCTTTATATTGTAATAATTCGTGGCATGAATGCCGTTATTATGCTAAAATCTCTCTCATGGACTGGAACAGTTTAATATGCACTTGGAGCGATAAAATACGCTCCCAATCAAATCAACATTTTATTGAAACTGTTATAAAAAAACACCCGGTTGAACTTTATTTACCGGAAAATACCTTTTTTGAAGGGTCTATTCATGTCGATGGTTTATTTCGTTTAGAAGGAAAGGTCAATGGAAAGATACACTGTCCCATTGTTATTATTGCTGAAAAAGCTTTGGTAACCGCCGAAGTTGAGGCTTATTGTCTTTATATTGAGGGACATTTTCGGGGAATTGCACGGGTTTCTTTTCTCTACCTTTCTAAACTGGGTCGATGTGAAGGCAATATTAAAACGAACTGTATTTTCGTCGAAGAAGGAGCGCGAATGCAATCCAAGGTTACCATTGAAAAAGGAGGTGATAATCTACCCCAATCCAAATTAGTCAAATCTTCAGAAAATCAATAATCAGGCTTTATTCTTTATAGCAATTTATTGATATTCAGAATGTACCCTCAAGCTAGTTTTTAGTAGTAAATGAGGATAGACGGTCATGCCACTTTGGTGGCACCAGATGAGGATGAAAATACAGTTACCCCCTCACCCCATCGCCCCCTCTCCCCCTCAGTCTTTCTTGATGGGAGAAGGTAAGGATGAGGGTGGTTTTAAACGGTTCACGGTTCACCGTTCACGGTATTTTCAGAATAGAAAGTGTGATTTAATTTGGGAAAAATTTGTCCGGAAAAACTATTAGAACTGGTTTTCCCTTATCAAGGGAAAAACCGAAAAGAAGTAATCTATAATGCCTCTTTAGGTCGCGATTGTGGGGTTGTAGACTGTGATGAAGACCTCATTGCACTCACCTGTGATCCTATTACCGGCACCAGCACTCATATCGGCTCCTTTGCTGTTCACGTTGTCGCCAATGATTTAATCTGTGCTGGAGCTGATCCGGTTGGCTTATTGATCAGTATCGTTTTGCCTCACAATTCCGATGAAAGTCAAATCCAATTAATAATGAAAGATGTTGATTTAACAAGCAAAAAAATAGGCATTGCTGTATTAGGAGGACATACAGAAATTTCTGAAGTAGTTCACCGAACTTTGATCCATTGTTTTGGAATTGGGCGAGTCAAACGCGATAATATCCCTGATGTCGAAAAGGTGCAACCAGGTGATTCAATAATTATAACCAAGGGAGTGGGTATCGAAGGTACAGCTATTTTGGCCAATCTCTATCATGCACAACTTTCTAACCAATTTGGCCAAAGTTTTGTTCAAAAAGCCCAAGACTTCATGACGATGCTCAGTATCGTTCCAGAAGGTAAGATTGCATTAAAACACGCCCCTCATTGCCTGCATGATGCCACTGAAGGGGGCTTGCTTGGTGCTCTTTGGGAGGTCTGTGCTGGACAAAACCTTGGCTTCATTATTCAAGAACAATCAATTCCACTCCGTCCAGAAACTAAAACAATTTGTGACTTTTTTCAGATTGATCCTCTTAAATTAATTTCAAGTGGAACATTGATCATTTTTACACCCCATCCTGAACCTTTACTTGAAGCTTTTCAAAAAGCATCAATTCCCGGATATCTCATTGGAAAAATTACCGATTCGAGTGATAAAATTTTGGATCTTAACAATGGGAAAAATGAATTAATTGAATCCTGCCCTCAAGATGAACTGTGGCGAATCATTGAAAAATCGACGGATTTTACACCATTTTAAATTATTCAATTCGTTAATTGACCAATATGTTGTCAAACATTAGGAGATGAGAATGAAAATACTATTCAGAAATCAATTTCCCCCTTTCAAAAAGGGGGTTAGGGGGATTTGAAATTATTCCCACTCCGTCATTGCGAGGAGCGTCTTATGCGACGTGGCAATCTCTTCCGCCTGTTCTGTCATTGCGAGGAGCGTTTTGAGCGACGTGGCAATCTCATT
>JAAYUT010000384.1 GCA_012517485.1 Candidatus Atribacter fermentans | reverse complement strand
TACCCTGAGACAATGAATAAGGAACATTAAAAAATTTTGATAAATGAGATTGCCACGTCGCAGAGGACGCTCCTCGCAATGACGGAGTAGGAATAATTCAAATCCCCCTAACCCCCTTTTTGAAAGGGGAAAATTGATTTCTGAATAGTATTTTCATCCTCAACTGGTGCCACCAAAGTGGCATGAGGGTCTATCCTGTAAATACAATTTTCCATAAATACTATAATGCTGTCATCCTGAACGGTGCTTTCCCGCGTGAGGATCTCATCTGACACCACTGGCGTCATCCTGAGGCTTCGTTTTATGAAGCCGTGAGGATCTTCATCTTTTTAGTTTTTTTATTTTTCAAAATAATTATAAAGGATGAGATTACCACGTCGCATAAGACGCTCCTCGCAATGACGAATTGAGATAAATATTTTTTATCATCAACTGGTACCACACAAGTAGTATAAAAGCCTATCCTAACACAAACAAAACTTCACACCTTCATAACTACGGTATGAGGTTGGTTTTTTAATTGATGTTTAAAATCTTTCAATGGAAAAGCGAAATTATTATACAAATGAGTGAAGGAGAGTGTCAAGGATTTTCTGAAGGAACAACTTTAATCAATACCTCACCTGGTTTGACAAGGTTCAACTTTTCCCTTGCTAATTTTTCAATATACCAATCTTGATTTAAATTCTGCTTTTCACTATTCAAAAGTTCAATGTTCTCGTAAAGTCGCTTTTCTTCATGGGTCAGATAGGCTTCCTCAGTAAGAAGATTATAATAATCAATCAACTTCCCAGTAAAACCAAAACACCAAGATAAAAGAATCAAAGCAAAAATAATTGAAAAAAGTATCTTCCTCCAATTAAACATAAGCTTATGGGAAACATCAGGTTCAGTTTTTCCATCATAAAAATTGGAAGATACCATTTTCCCGTCCACCCAAACCTTCATGAATTTACTTTCTCAGGATTTTCCCTCAAAGTAAATCAGGAAAAATCCTGAGAAAGTAAATTTGTAATTTATTTAATACCCCTTCACTTTAAAAACATTCCGACCATTAAACACAGCAGCATCTTCTAACTCTTCTTCAATCCGAAGTAATTGGTTATACTTGGCAATTCTTTCCGAACGACATAAGGACCCAGTTTTAATTTGCCCAACGTTACAAGCAACAACTAAATCTGATATAGTAGTATCCTCGGTTTCACCAGATCGATGGGAAACAACCGAAGTATAACCTGCTTTTTTCGCTACTTCGATAGTTTCTAAAGTTTCGCTAAGAGTACCAATTTGATTGAGTTTAATAAGTATAGAGTTACAGCATTTTTCTTTAATCCCTTTTAGTAAGCGTTCTTTGCTGGTTACAAATAGGTCATCGCCAACTAATTGAATTTTATCTCCCATGGCAAAGGTCATTTTTTTCCAACCCTCCCAATCATCTTCGGCTAATCCATCTTCAATGGATATGATTGGGTATTTTTCGACCATTTCCTGATAAAACTCAATCATTTCATCGATATTCCGACGAGCACCTTCTCTTTCAAAAACATAGATGCCGTCCTTATATAATTCAGATGCAGCTGGATCTAAAGCCAAAAAGATGTCTTTACCTGGTTCATACCCCGCTAATTGGATCGCTTCGATGATAACTTCCAAAGCTTCATCTGAAGAATGGAGGTTAGGAGCAAAACCCCCTTCATCACCAACACCAACAGAATACCCTCTTCTTTTCAGCACTTTCGCTAAGTGATGAAAAACTTCGGATCCAGCTCGTAAAGCATCCTTAAAAGTCTTTAACCCACAAGGAGCAATCATAAACTCCTGAATATCTACACCACTATCAGCGTGTTTGCCACCATTGAGTATATTCATCAAAGGAACTGGTAACTCACAAGCATTAGTACCACCAATGTACCGATACAGTGGGAGACCGGTATATTCAGCTGCTGCTTTCGCTATTGCCAAGGAAACACCAAGAAGAGCATTGGCTCCCAATTTCCCTTTATTGGGAGTTCCATCAAGATCTATTAAAACTTTATCAATCTTAGCTTGGTCAAGAGCGTCGAGTCCAATAATCTCCGGGGCAATAATTTCGTTCACGTTTTCAACGGCTTTGGTTACTCCTTTACCAAGATATCGGTTTTTATCACCATCACGAAGCTCAACGGCCTCAAATGTTCCAGTAGATGCTCCTGAAGGAACGGCAGCTCGACCAAAAGCACCCGATGCTAAAGTCACTTCTGCTTCAACTGTGGGATTTCCACGGGAATCAAGAATTTCTCGAGCATGAACATCAAAAATTGTACTCATGAATTTATCATCTCCTTTTAAAAAGTCGACTTTATTTTAAACAACATATCCGCTGCAATTGTCTCCCAAAATAAATTGTATGGTAGGAAGGATCCTCGCATACCTTTAATAACTTTATTCCTCAGTCAGTTTTGTTTGTTCTATGACTTCAAAAAGATCATCCGAAAACTGATTATTCACTGGTACTTGCAAAATCTTTACACGAAGTAACAAAACCGGAGAAACAATCTTAATCTCATCTCCTACTTTTACAATTGATGATGATTTAGCTACATGATTATTTAAATAAACTCGATTATTTTGACAAGCAATTTGTGCTTGAGTTCGCCTTTTAATGAGTTTGGAAACTTTTAAAAATTTATCCAGTCTCATTAGTTTCCCAAGGAAGAATAGATTCTTCTGGAAGTTCTGGAAAGCACGAATATTCTACGCCTTTCCCAAAAACCACTAATTTAACTAATGATAATACTTTTTTGGTCTTTAGAAAATTTTCCAATTGGAAAAGAGCTTCTTCACTGGGAAAATATTCGGCAACTACTAATACTCTTTTATCTTTTAATTCACCAGAATTATCCCAATTAACCATGAAATGATCATTTTGATATTGGATAGAAAGAGTCCTTATTTCTCTTGGAAAAAAACTATTTAATATTCCACACACAATCGAACCTGCTGAATTAACCGCCAGATAAATATCAGGATTCCACCCTTTTACTAAAGGCAACAATACTTTGATTCGATTAAATAGATCATCAAAGCCTATTGGTTTTTTTGGATAAGTTTGATTTCTTGTTTTGCTTT
The DNA here is from genome assembly GCA_012517485.1 of Candidatus Atribacter fermentans. GTDB lineage: Bacteria > Atribacterota > Atribacteria > Atribacterales > Atribacteraceae > Atribacter > Atribacter fermentans. Next base: position 7,672 of record JAAYUT010000384.1, on the reverse strand, counting down.
GTTCCATAACTCATCCATCTCCTCTAAAGAGAGGTTTTCAATTTTCTTTCCTTGTTTTTTTATTTCGTTTTCTAAATAGTGAAAACGTTGAGTAAAACGTTGGGAAGCTTTTTGAAGAGCTTCTTCCGGTTGCAGGTGAAGGTGGCGGGAAAGGTTAACCAAAGCAAATACCAAATCTCCCCACTCTTCTTCAATGGCATTTTGATCTTGGTTTTTCCAGGCTTCTTCAAGTTCTTTTTGTTCTTCAATTATCTTTTTCCAAACCTCTTTGGCATTTGGCCAATCGAATCCTACCCGAGCAACTCGGCTTTGAATAACTTGAGCACGGAGTAATGCTGGTAAACTTGGAGGTATAGAAGAAAGCATGCTTTCTCTTTCCTTCTCACCTTTTTTAATGTTTTCCCAATTGAGTAAAACTTCATCGACATTTTGCACCTGAATATCTCCAAATACATGTGGATGTCTTTTTTTCATTTTAAAAATGAGCTGCTTTAAAACATCAGTGAGATTGAAAGTACCCTCTTCTGCTGCAATTTGTGCTTGGAAAACAATATGAAGCAACATATCTCCTAACTCTTCCCTTAAATCCGCCTCATCTTTTCTATCAATTGCATCAAAAGCTTCATACATCTCTTCTAACATGAGCGGCTTTAAACTTTCTCGAGTTTGTTCTCGATCCCAAGGACAGCCATTTTCACTTCGTAGGATTGCAACTATTTTAATTAATTCTCCAAAATATTTTGTGACTTCTGCATCATTTATTTTATCCATTGAAAAAACTTCTCCATTCTCTGAAAGAAATTCAGTCTTGATGTTTTTTTATCCTTTCCCAACATTTGGATCAAACAAACGTAACAATGAATTTAACTTTTGAAAAGGAATTTTTAAAGCTTGCTTACCATGATGATTGACCAACAAACCCTTCACGCCACTCTTTCGAAATTTTTCATTCAAACCAACCAACACCTCAATTGGAGCAACTATAAAAATCTCTCCGTTTTTTTCTTCAATTGTATCAACTTTTGCTATTTTACCATAATAACGCAGGGTTGTAATTTTAAATAGAGTTTCAACTTCACTAGGCAAGCGCCCATACCGATCTTCAATTTCAGCCTTTAGATCTTCAATATCTTTGGTTTTTTGTGCTTGCAATAAACGTTGATAATAACTAAAACGTTCATTTTCTTTTTTCATATACCAATTAGGGAAAAAGGCATTTTCTTGCAAAATAATAGATGTAGATAAATTCGTTTCAGTATTTTCTCCCTTTAGACGGGATATCTCTTCCTGTAACATTCGAGTATAAAGCGAAAAACCAATTTCTTGGATGAATCCATGCTGAGCCTGACCCAAAATATTTCCAGCTCCTCGAATTTCCATATCGCGAAGTGCTAATTTATACCCTGTCCCTAACCCCTCGAATTCCAATAGAGCATCTAAGCGCTCCTGAGCTTCATGGGTTAATCTTTTTGGATAGAATAAATAGGCGTAGGCTTCTCGATCAAATCGTCCAATCCGACCTCGTAGCTGATAAAGCTGAGACAAACCAAAAAGAGTCGCTGGATCAACGATCAGCGTATTCGCATTAGGAACATCTAACCCGATCTCAATGATTGTTGTGCAAAGTAAAATATCAATCTCTGCATTATAAAACTTTTCCATTACCTCTTCTAAATCAGGTCCGGATAGCCGTCCGTGGGCAATTCCTATTTGGTAATTGGGAAATAACAATACCAACTCATCGTAAATTTTTTTTAAGCTTTTAATTCTTGGACACACATAAAAAACCTGGCCTTTTCGTTCGAGTTCATGCTGAATCGCTTCTTTGATCATTTTTTGATTCCGAGGCGCAACCACGGTATGAACCGGTTTACGACCTTCAGGTGGAGTTTCTATAACGCTGATATCTCGAATTCCAGTAAGAGACAAATACAAGGTTCGTGGAATGGGTGTCGCTGTGAGGGTGAGAACATCGACAGTTGATTTCATTTTTTTAAGCCGTTCTTTGTGCATAACTCCAAATCGCTGTTCTTCATCAATAATGACCAAGCCAAGGTCGTGAAAGTGAATATCTTTTTGAATCAACCGATGGGTACCGATCAAAATGTCTATTTCATTATTTTTAACTCCATCAATAATTTGTCTTTGTTCTTGGGTTGATTTAAAGCGGTTGATAACTGCAATACGAACTGGAAACTTTTTCAGACGTTCTTTAAAGGTAAGATAATGTTGTTCGGATAAAATGGTTGTTGGTGCTAATAAAGCAACTTGTTTCCCATCCATAACTGCTTTAAAAGCCGCCCGTATGGCAATTTCAGTTTTCCCATATCCTACATCACCACAGATGAGCCGATCCATCGGTCGAGGAGATTCCATATCATGTTCTACATCACGAATTGCTTGCTTCTGATCGGGTGTCTCGATATAAGGGAAAGAAAGTTCAAGTTGTTTATGCCAAGTTGAATTCGGAGAAAAAGCATGGCCTTTTTCAATATTTCGACGAGCATATATTTCGAGCAGTTCTTGAGCTGTTTCCTTTATTGATTGAGCAACTCTTTGCTTTGCCTTTCCCCATTCATCTTTACCCAACCGAGATATTTTGGGTTTTGCATCTCCACTACCAATATATTTTTGAACTATGGAAGCACTTTCAATCGGAACGTAGAGAATATCACCGGCGGCGTATTCGATAACCAAATAAACCCGGTGAACACCCTCTAAAACCATTTCTTTTATTCCTTTAAAGATTCCGATTCCTTGTTCTTCATGAACGATGTAATCACCAGGTTGGAGTGAACTCAGCATTTCTTCTGCGATTGGTGATTCTACCTTTTTTTTACTAGGTCTGGTAAAGTCTTTTCCAAAGATTTCCTGTGTCGTTAAAACTGACAAGCCTAAATCGGGGAGCATAAAGCCTTCAACTGGGAAACCTTTTAAAAGAAAGATTTGGCTCGGCTGCTTCATATCACGTGAGTAAAGTATCTTTTCCTCATTTAAAATCGAGGCAAATAACTCGACCTTCTCCGATGGAAAAATTAAATAGGTTTTCCCCCATTTGTTTTCCTTCAAATAGTTGATTAGCTTTGGGATCTCTCCAAAAAAAGCTGGGGGGTGTGAAGCTGAGACAACTATATTAGGTAAGTCTTCTCTTGAAACAATCCCTGAAATCACTTGTGGGATAGATGATAAATGAAGGTTTTCGGTGAAAACGTCATCCCAAAAAATCAGTCGAGCTTGTTCCATAATGATCTTTATTAAAGGTACGGTTTTAAATTCTCCATCACGGGGAATAACTAAGGCGTGCTCTAAATCATAGTCGGTTCTTTGAGTCTCGGCTTGAAAATATTTCATTTTTTCCAAAATATTCCCCCACCAATAAGTCCTTATTGGTTCAACGCAATCCGGAGGAAAAACATCGACCACTTCGCCACGAATAGCGATATCACCTTTTTCTCTTACATAATCCTGTCTTTCATATCCCATCCGAAAGAGTTGATCAATTAATTGATCACGCTGGTATTCTTTTCCTTTCTCCAATGACACAGATAAACTCATAAAGTTCTCTAACTCTACAACATCTTGATCGAGTTCATTAATATTGATGACAATAACTAAATTCTTTTTTTTGTGAAGGGTTTTTTGGAGAATAATTCCTGAGTATTTCTCTTCAAAGTCAACATGAATAACTACCGTTTCGTCTTGATCTATAAAAGAAAAGCTTTCAATCTGCCGAAAGACTTTTCTTTTTACTTCTTCACTGGTTGTTATATAAAAAATTGGGGAATAATGAGTTCCGGATAAAAGCCGGGCAATAAAAGGTCGTACCGGTTGAATTGTCGAAAGGGAACACCGGTTAGAAAATCGGATTTGTTGAGTAATTGTTCGAAGAAAATCAGAAATATTCATGAAAAAAGCCAAATGATTAGATAGGTTAATATCATCGAGAAGCCGCTTCCAAAGATGATTTGTGAAAAGGTATGTTTTTTAAGCGTATAACGGGCCCATCCAAGGGGTACAAGTAAAACATAGGCGAAAACAAAAAGGGGGTTTACTAAAAAAACCAAAGCGGTGATTGGACCTGCAATACCGGCCATATGCATGCTGATTTTCCAAAAAAGCGATACAAAAGCTCCAACCAAAGTAACTGCTATATACGAGGCGGTAATTGCCAATATTGGATAAGGAACATGAAGCAACCAATAAACAACAAAACCGATAACATACAACCCAACAATACTGATATAAGGGATAAAACGTTCCCGTCGATCGGGAAGGTCTGGATCGGTAATTTTATTGGAACGGACAAGCACAAAAACCAAAACCATTGGCGCCAAGGTCATAAATATAATACCGATCAAAGCATACCAAAGCCCGGTCATTGAGGGAGCTATAGTGAGTGAAACGATCAAATAAAGAGCAATTGGTATAAGGGTTGGTTGAGCAATAATGGATATAGCTTTAGCTATTTTTTTAGTTTCCACAATGATGTATCTCCTTGGTAGTTATGTTGCAGAAATAGAGTTAAACCGGTTCATAGCATATTGAACACCATGAGTAACAATACAGATTAATGCTTCGACTGATCGCTTTTCTGATTCAGCGAGTATAGCTGCTTCATCAGAAGAAGGTTCGAACAAGACATATTCGGTAATTTCATCTTTATGTAAAGGTTTACCAATTCCTACCCGCACTCGGATAAAAGTTTCCAAATTACAGTATTCCGCAATGGAAAGTACTCCTTTATGGCCTGCCGCACCGCCACCACAACTGATTCGAATTCTTCCTGGAGGAAGGTCAAGTTCGTCATGCACGATAATTTTCTTTTTAAAAGATTTGGCTATATAACTCAAAAAGGATAAAAGCCCCAAACCACTCTGGTTCATATAGGTAAGGGGCTTTACAAGATAGATTTCTTGATTGCTGATCTTGCCATGGCACCATTGAAAGCGCTTGGTTTCATTCCATTTCCATTGATTTTGTTCAGATAAATGATCAACAATACGAAAACCAATATTATGACGACTGTATTGATATTTTTGATCGGGATTTCCAAGCCCAATAACCAAAAACACTTAATCTTCCTCTGCTTCTTTCTCCTTCTTTTCACCCTTTTTTACCACTTCTGGTTCGGGTGTTTCTACTTCCCCTTCTGGAACTTCTTCTGTCAAAATTTCAGGAGGAGCAACAACGACAACGACGTCTTCAAGGTTTTCAGTAAGTTCAACCCCTTCTGGAACTTTAACATCCTTGAGGTGAACTGTATCACCAATTTCCAGCCCGTTGATATCAACCTCAATAAATTCAGGAATAGCGTCCGGTAAACACTCAACCTCAACTTCTTGCATAACCTGTTCCAAAGTTCCACCTGCTTTAACTCCTGGTGCTTCACCTTTAAACATAAGCGGTACTCTTAAAGTAATCTTCTGATCGGCCCGAACTCCATAAAAATCAATATGCAAAATTTGTTCTTTAATTGGATTTCTCTGGATATCCTTGATAATTCCACGATGAATATCACCATCAATAGCAATATTCAATAATTGATGGGTTGCTCCCGGTATCTTTAAGACTCGTTTTAATTCACTTTCTTGAATTTTCAACTTTATAGTATTCCCTTCTTTACTTTCTTGAGCATAATAAACCCCAGGCACCCAACCCAACTTTCTCAATTTTTTCATATTTTCCTTTCCAATAGATTCTCTCTTTTCGGTATTAACTGTCAAAAGTTCTCTTTGGTTCATAGTATTCCCTCCGCTCTTTCGCGCTTAAAAGTTTTCAATTTGACTGTTCAGTAAATGGCCTCCCAAACTCATTGAGCTTTTCTTATAAGAAAAGCTCACTGACGGATAATTCACTATAAATACGTTTTATTGCTTCAGCAAATATTGGTGCTACCGATAGGACCCTCACTTTATCATTCGTTCGAATGCGCAATTCGTCTGAATTGGCAGGGATCGTGTTGGTTACAACCACTTCCTTTAAAAATGAATTTTTAATACGATCTAAAGCTGGCTCACTAAATACCGGATGGGTAGCACAAGCGTAAACTTCAATGACCCCCCGATCTTTTAAGGCTTGTGCTCCCTCAACTAAAGTTCCAGCAGTATCGATAAGGTCATCAACTAATATTGCTCGTTTACCCCGAACATTTCCAATGACATCCATGACATGAACTTCAGCATACGTAGGCCGATATTTATCAATAACAGCTAAATCAACACCGAGATGATTAGCAAAATTTCGCGCTCTCGCAGTTCCTCCAACATCGGGGCTTACTACAACCACATCCGATAAGTTTTTCGAAGCAAAGTATCGAGCTAAGAGTGATTGAGCAACTAAATTATCAACCGGGATATCAAAAAAACCTTGAATTTGACCAACATGTAAATCCATGGTTAAAACTCGATCAACACCGGCGGTTACCAATAAGTTTGCTACCAATTTAGCCGAAATAGGCTCTCTTCCCTTGGTTTTTCGGTCCTGTTTTGCATACCCATAAAAAGGAATTACTGCTGTTATTCTTCTGGCTGATGCCCGATTTAATGCATCAATCATGATCAGAAGTTCCATAATATGATCATTCGCCGGCGGACAAGTAGGTTGAACAACAAAAACATCACAACCTCGAACGCTTTCTTCAATTTGTATTCGTATTTCTCCATTAGGGAAACGACCTACATCAGCACGGCCTAAAGGAAGATCAAGATACCAACAAATTTCTTGTGCTAAAAACGGATTTGCTCTTCCAGTAAAAACCTTCATATGCTGGCTAATTTCACCATAGCAAATCATTTACCAATCAGCTCCTGTTTTTTTTCTTTTCAGCCCATTTGTCAATATTAACCTGTCTTGCCCGACCTATACCGAGTGCTTGCGAAGGAACATCACGGGTGATTGTTGAACCGGCAGCGGTATAAGCTCCTTCACCGATGGTTACCGGAGCTACTAATGAATTATTACTCCCGATAAAAACATAGTCATGAATAATAGTTTGATGTTTTTTATATCCATCATAATTACAGGTAATTGTTCCAGCCCCAATATTCACTTTTTTCCCTAATTGAGCATCACCCAAATAACTGTGATGTAATGCCTTGGTTCCTTCACCTATTTCAGATTTTTTGACTTCAACGAAATTTCCTATTCGGGCGTTTTTCCTGATCAAAGAATTCATTCGAATATGAGTAAAGGGACCAACAATCACTTCATCTTCCAGAATAGAATCCTCAATAACACTATATTCAATTCGACAATCTTTCCCAATTTGAGAATGAATTAAATGGGTATAAGGCCCAATTTTCGAGTTTTCTCTAATTTCACTCTGACCTTCAATAACTGTTCCAGGAAACAACCAAACATCCTTAGCGCATTTAACATCCCAATCGACATAAATTGATTCCGGATCAATGATTTTGACACCTGATTCAAATAACTGGTTAATTTTTTTTCTACGAAATAACCCTATTACTGTTGACAGGTCATCGGGTGAATTCACATTCATAAACTGAGCATCCCATGGAACAGTATAAACCATGGTTTTAAAATTGAACTTTCTTGCCATTTCAAGAACATCAGTAAGATAAAATTCTTTCTGGATATTATTTTTTTGGATTGATTGAAGAATTATTCCTATTTCACTTTTTTGAAAGGCATAAATTCCCAAGTTTATTTC
>JAAYUT010000383.1 GCA_012517485.1 Candidatus Atribacter fermentans | reverse complement strand
TAATTTTTCTTTAAGATCAGCAATATACTGTTCCTTATTTTTCCAGGTGATGTAATCCTCCCAGGCAGGATGGCTCTCAATAGTTTTGGATTTAATTTTCTCATAAAGCTCTTCCTTAGTGGCTACATTATATCTATCCCTATATCAGCCAAATCCAACTCTGAAAGCCTGATCTCCTTTTCTACGAATGCTAACATACTTCTGGCTATGAGATCCTTTTTGGGAATATTTATAACCTTAGAAACTTCAGCTATCGCATCCATGTTAACACCTCAATAAATGAATCTTTCATGTACATAAAAAAAATTAGTCTCATCTCCCATGTCTACATCAGCCATTATTCTTTCACTTTTCTGTGCCAGTTGAATTTCTAATTCCTTCATCTCTTGATTAATATTTTCCACTTTTATTTTTTCTTTTGGGTGGCTCCTTTAGATAGAATGGATTTAACTTCCCCCACTGTTATTTCTGCCATCTGTTGGTAGTAATCTTTCGCATCACCTTTTAGATTTCTGGATTTGTCCAAAAAATCTTTGCTTTTCTTCAAACGATAGATATAGGTAAGTTTTGGAAAAAGAACGGGTTCCCGCAAGTATTTTCAAAATATTTCCCTTCCATACTATACCGTTGAGGAGTGCGTCCAGCACCACGAAATCCACTGGTTAATTGATATCTTCCCAGCTGTACTGGTGAAGTTCAAACCAGTGCGGTAAAAATTCAAATCTATCTATACTTATATGGTTTCGTGGCACCACACAGAGATCAATATCATTTTTCCGGTGACCAGTCCCTGAGCCACACTACCAAAGAGAATAAATAGTTCAAAATCTTCTTTAATCTGATTAAATAAGAGATCAATTGTATTTTTAAAATCAGGATTTATGTTCTGCTTTTTTTTCTTCCATGAAAAGTTTTTTGTAAAAAAAAGTTACAGTAAAATCAGTATATACTATGTAAATTTGAAATCTTATTTTAATTGAATCTTTTATTTAACGTATTATTACGATCCAGTGATTTATCCACTAAACTTTAATAACCACTCATTCATCAGTATTACGTTTCTTCCTTTTTCCCTTCGAAAAGTAATAATAAAAATCTTTTAAAAAGTATTATATATTAGTTTGGACTAGCGATCAATCACTAAAAATTTGTGGTTGAGCATTTCCAACCACCTGGAGGTGGAAATAAAAGGATGGAAAAATTGTAACTTTTATTTTATTTAAATTCAACGCCTTTATTCTAATAAAAAAACTATATAATGCGATAAAAAATCTAAAAACATGAGATTTTATTCTACAAACATTAAGGAGACTAATAAAATGAAACTATTTAACTCAAAAGGGGGTGAGTAATCCATGAATACAAAAACACCTGTAATGCTGGTTTTAACCCTTATCTTTGCACTGATCATGTGTGGAGCAGCATCCGCCGACGACTATGTAGGGGGTCAGCCTCTCACCACAGTCCAAAATGGAACGGTAAGTGGTGGAGTGTACAGTGATACCTATTATGGTTTTGACGGTCAGGGAGGAACTGGTAACAACAATGGCGGAACGGCAGATATAACCTACAACTTCCAGTCGTTACCATCCAATGCTCAGGTTACAAATGCAACCCTTTATGTAGCAGTCTACTGTGGCCATATGCAAAATAACTATAAAGTGAATGCGAACGTCAACTTCAATGGAAACACCCTTGAAAACAGTACCGACATACAACAACCCTATACCTTTATCTAC
>JAAYUT010000382.1 GCA_012517485.1 Candidatus Atribacter fermentans | reverse complement strand
TACCATTAGCCATTGTAGATTCAATTCAAAAGAAATGCGGAAAAGATTTCCCGGTTCTTATTCGTTACTCGGTTGATGAATGGGTTCCAGGAGGTCGAGACCTTTCCGAATCAATTGAAGTGGCCAAAGAATTTGAACAAGTAGGAGTAGCGGCTCTTGATTTAAGTCAATGTATTCAGGAAAGGCCAGGGGCTGGCTTTGACCCAATGTACTATCCAGAAGGTTGGACAATATACGCTTCAGAAGCAATTAAAAAGCATGTCAAAATACCGATTATAAACAGTCATTCTCTTAGGAATCCAGAATACTGCGAGCATATATTAGCTGAAGGGAAAACTGACCTGATCGGTCTTTCCCGTCAATTATTAGCTGATCCTTATTGGCCTCTTAAAGCAAAATATGGGAAAACCAGAGCCATTCGTCGGTGCATTTCCTGTCTGACTGGCTGTTGGTCGGATTCAATTTTAGCGAAAAAAGAAGTGACTTGTGCCATCAACCCCTCATGTAATAATCAACATCTTGAAATAAAGAAAAAAACTGCAACTCCTGTCCATATCGCCGTTGTTGGCGGAGGACCAGCTGGCTTAGAAGCCGCTCGAGTTGCTCACGAACGGGGTCATTTCGTGACTCTCTTTGAAAAAAGTGGAGAACTTGGTGGAGCGATTCTTGGCTGTTGCATGGTCAATGGAAAAGAAAAAATGAAATGGTATGCTGATTGGATCAGGTACCAGATTGCTGACCTTGGTATTGAAGTTAAACTCAGGACATCGCCTCCTATAAAAGAGCTCAGTTCTTTTGATCTGGTCATTAATGCTACTGGAGCTCAATCATATGTGCCAGAAGTTCATGGTTTAAAAGAGGTTGTGATCCCCTTTGAGAAAGTGATGGCTTGTCCAAAAGTATCTTGTGAATTTCATCCTCACGATCGTAAACCCTATCCACTGAAGGGTACCAAAACCATCATATGGGGCGATCATTATGCTGCAGCTGATACCGCAGCTTATTTAGCATCCATTGGCAAAGAAGTGACCATAATAACCGATCAGAAAGAATTCGGTTCAAAAATTGAAGTTATTCATAAATATGTTCTTTTTAAGAGATTTCAACAAACTGATGCTGAAGCCCTGACATCAAAACCGTATAAGTACCCAGTGAAAATATATAACCAATTCACTATCGATGAAATAACTGATAATGAGCTTATTCTGATGAACAAAGATTTCCAAAAAATGAGCTTGCCATACGACCATATCATCTCTTGTTGGACACGACCCAATATTGAACTTTATGAAAAAATCAAAGCAGCAGCTATCCCTGTGGTAAATATCGGTGACTCAGTTGAACCGAGGAATTTGCATGCGGCAGTCAAAGAAGGAACTATCATTGGTCTCAATATCGAAAAAAATATCCTGCTTAATCCAAACCAAAAACCAGTCAGTGACCTTCCCTTAGATGTTGCGGGACAGTTTTTGAGAACATAAAAGTCCCGTCAAAAATATGAATATTTTTTAATAATTTTAAATCTTGAAGTGTTTTTTTCAAGTAAAATCTAATCTAATCATTGACCCAAAGGAGAGGTATATGAGCAAAAAAATACGGATTTTGGTTGTTGGTCTTGGTGGTATGGGAAGTACCCATGCCAATGCTTATTCAAATATAAGTGATTATGAAGTTATTGGTTTTGTCGATTCCAAGCAACCTGAACAAGCTCAGAACTTAG
>JAAYUT010000050.1 GCA_012517485.1 Candidatus Atribacter fermentans | reverse complement strand
TTTTTTTCCTCACCCCTGGTGGGAGAAGCGTAGGTGTGGGGGAAGTCATTTTCATCATCAACTGGTGCTACCAAAAATGATATAAGAATCTACTCTCATTATTGGAAATCAATTGCCTATTTTGCCTTTAATGTTCCTTGGTTTCGGCAGAAAGCAACACGCGATCGTTAGTAAACTTTTTATGGCGACGTTCGCTAAAACGCTCTAAAAGCTCATTAATGGTCATCTTTTTTCTTTCTTCTCCTGAGATATCTAATACAATTTCACCATCATCCATGAGAAGAGTTCGAGTTCCATAGTTGAGAGCATCTCCTAAATCATGAGTAATCATAAATGCCGTTAGATGATCATCTTGAATAAGAATATTGGTTAAATGCATAATTTTTTCAGCAGTTTTCGGATCAAGGTTGGCTGTATGCTCATCCAGAAGTAATATTTTGGGATTCCCAATAGTTGCCATAAGTAAAGCTAAGGCTTGACGTTGACCACCAGATAAAAGTCCTACTCGATCCCGAAGTCGGTTTTCTAATCCTAAACCAACTTCGGCTAATTTCTCACGAATTTTTCTCCTCAAATGTTCAGAAATTGCTAAATGGAGACCTCTGGTTCTTCCCTTGGCATAGGCAATAGCAAAATTTTCTTCAATAGTCAATGATGCAGCTGTCCCCTGTGTGGTATTTTGAAAAACTCTGCCAATAAAACGAGCTCTGCGAAAAGCTGGTAGGGATGTGACATCATGGTTTTCTATGATCACCTTTCCGCGGTCGGGAAAATGGTTTCCGCTGATTATATTCAATAAAGTTGTTTTTCCCGCACCATTACTCCCGACAATAGTGACAAACTCATCAGATTGAACAGTGCAGGAAAGGTTCCTCAAAGCCCATCGTTCATCAAGAGTATTCCTAAAAAAAACTTTATCGATATGATCGAGTTGTAACACTATTTCACTCTCCTAAACTTCTCTTTTATGACTGGAAAAGAGAGAATAGTAATAACTAAAAGACCAGTAAATAGTTTCAAGTCATAGGGTTTAAACCCAATACTATAACCATAGTTTAAGGCAATTGCAGTTGCTAACCGATAAACAACCGCTCCAATAATAACTTGAAGGGTTATTATAAGAATAATTCTCCCCCTTAAAAGAACTTCTCCAACAATCACTGAAGCTAAACCTAAAACGACCATACCAATTCCCATGTTGATATCAACAAAACCCTGATATTGAGCAAACATTGCACCAGAGAATGCTACTAAAGCATTAGAAAGAGATATTCCTATAAGCTTGATACGGTCAGGATTAACTCCCTGTGCCTCAACTAAAGTTTCATTATCTCCAGTAGCACGAATAGCTAAACCTATTTCTGTTTGCAAAAAAAGGTCTAATAAAATTTTAATGAGAATAATAAGACCAATTAAAAAAAAGAGACGAAGATAACCTTCTGGAATGCTATTGAAGGTATCCCGAAGCATGGTAAAAATCGTTCGATGTCCAAGGTTTTCAGAAAGTGATATATTCGGTCGTCCCATAATCCTTAAATTAATAGAATATAAACAGGTCATAGTAAGAATTCCCGATAAGAGAGCTGGAATTTTCGAAAAAGTATGCAACGCCCCGGTAAACAAACCGGCTAAAGCCCCAGCAATAAATGCGGCTATCATACTTTCAATCGGGCCAAATCCTCGATAAACCAATGAAGCAAAAACTGCCGCTCCCAACGGGAAACTTCCATCAACAGTCAGATCAGGAAAATTCAAACAACGAAAAGTTATATACACACCTAAAGCAAGAATGCCGTATAATAATCCTTCCTGCACACTAAAAACAAAATAGTCGTACAATCACTTCACCTGCTTTTCACCATTTCAAGATCGCATCTTCGTA
>JAAYUT010000381.1 GCA_012517485.1 Candidatus Atribacter fermentans | reverse complement strand
GTTCGACATATTTTATTTAATAACAACCAGCAAATATTCCCCCCCAATCCTTTACCAAGATTCATTTTAGAGAACTTTATAAAACAAGCTCAGTCGCAAGAAATGGATTTAAAACGTTATCAAGAAATCATAAGAGGAAACCGTATGTTTTACGTTATACGACGGATCTCATCTCCAACGGGTACATTTTATTTACTTTCCTATATGTGGGATAGTTATCGCCAAAGCTTGGTTCGGACCTTATTCCGTCAGCTTTCTTTAGTAATGGGGATAGTATTTGTTTTGAGTTGGATTCCAGCCATAATTTTAGCGCAATATCTCACCAAACCTTTAGTAACTTTGGAAAAACATGTCAGCCAAATCGCCAAACAAAATTGGGAAGAACCAGTGGTCATTCAACGGGAAGACGAGATAGGTCGCTTGGCTAAGTCAATTGATGTATTAAGAAACCGTTTAATGAGACAAAATGAAATTCAACAAAATTCCTTACAAAACATTTCCCATGCTCTTAAAACTCCGGTAATGGTTATACGCAGTTATGCTCAGTCAATTCTTGATGGAATTTTTCCCAAAGGAAATCTTGAAGCATCGGTTTTAGTCATCGATCAAGAAGCCGAGCGTTTGGAAAAAAGAAACCGGGATCTTTTATATTTAACGAAACTCGACGTTCTGAATACTACCAATCAATCTCACGATCAATTTTGTCTTGATGAACTCATCTTGGAAGTTATGAATCGTTTCCAAATAAGAAGGAAAGATGTCAAATGGATTACTGATCTTGAAAGTACCAACTATTTTGGTGATTATGAACAATGGACTGTCGCCTTAGAAAATTTATTTGACAATCAAGTCCGCTATGCTCAAAATACCATATCAATTTCACTCAAGGCTCAAAGTAACTCTCAAATTCTTATCCAGGTAGAAAATGATGGACCTTCTATTGAAGAAAAGACCATGAAAACACTCTTCGAAAAATTCCATCCTGGCATGAAAGGTGAGTTTGGGCTTGGTCTTTCCATAACTGCAAGGATCATTAAGCTCCATGGAGGTACAATTTCCGCTGCTAATCAGGAAAGGGGAGTTGTCTTTTCTATTATCATTCCAGCTCAGAAATCATGAGGAGTGAATTTCACTATTCTTCATATGTAGTTATTAATTTTTGCTCCCGTTTTGCCCGCTCAAGGGCTAACTCTATGAGACGAGTTATCAAGTCTTTATAAGATAAACCGCTTGCTTCCCAAAGCTTGGGATACATACTGATCTGAGTAAACCCTGGAATAGTATTCACCTCATTTACCAAGAGTTTACCATCTTCTTGGAGGAAAAAGTCAACGCGTGCCATCCCTTCGATTTCTAAAACTTGGAAGACTTTTAACGCTGTTTCTTGAATTTTTTTAATTAAATTGTCAGGTAGATTAGCCGGAATTTCAAAATTTGCGCCATTCTCATCAAGATATTTTGCTTCGTAAGAATAAAATTCATGGTTAGGTTTGATTTCACCTGGGAGGGACGCTTCTGGATGTTCATTCCCCAAAACTGAGCATTCGATTTCCCTGCCAAGTATACATTTTTCTATTAATATTTTCTGATCATATAGAAAAGCTTTATCGATGGCTGGCTTAATTTCATCAATAGTTTTTACTTTACTAATCCCAACTGAAGACCCCAAATTAGCTGGTTTTATAAAAAGAGGAAGACCGAATTCAGCTTGAATTTGAAGGGGTTCTATGGTATTTCGATCATTCTGGCGCACAACTTGAAAATAAGGGATAGAGATACCAGCATCACGAAGCAGGCGTTTTGTTACTTCTTTATCCATACCAATAGCTGATCCAAGTATTCCAGCACCAACAAAAGGAATTCCAGATAGTTTTAAAAAACCTTGGATTGATCCATCTTCACCATTGGTACCATGTAAAACTGGAAATACTACATCTACGGGTTTTGGTTTTTTCTGAGTTGATAGATGATATAAAAAATCGATCTTTTGGCCGGGTATTATTGCCAGTTGATCGCTCTCATTGGTGAATGACTTCAATCGACGAGTTGCATTATATCCAAAAAAAATTTGTTCGTTACTAAAGTGCCATCCTCCTTGTTTGTCAATGCCAATCAATACAACATCATATTTTTCTTTATCAATGGCTTCATATATGCTCCGCGCCGATAAAATTGATATTTCATGTTCCACCGATTGACCGCCAAATAATATTCCAACTTTAATTTTATTTTCCAATTGGGTAATGGCTCCTTTAATAATCAAAAAGTATTCAATGAATTATATATCATATTATGGAACAGTATTATTTATTCTGTAAATACCATCATATGAATCCCCCCTCAATGAGGGAATTTTAAATTCATTCCCCCATTGAGGGGGGATTTACCTTTCTCAGTTTTTTTTGTTCAATTTTTTTCCAATT
>JAAYUT010000380.1 GCA_012517485.1 Candidatus Atribacter fermentans | reverse complement strand
TCTAATGATGTCATACGAAGGTTTATGTCTGCATTTAAGAAATAAAGCTAAAAAATTGGGCTGGTCCAATTTAAAAACTTCACTCTTTAATATTTCAAAAAAGATTTATTCAACCCTAAAAATTTCAACAAGTTAGAGCATTGAATCAAAGAAATACTTATTTAACTGGAATGGCAATCCGGGTTATGAGTTCGCTTTCGGGGACTTCAGTTGGAGAATTAAAATAATATTCATAATAAACTCCAGTTTTCTCGTAGCCATTTTCTTCAATCCACCGAAATATTTCATTATATGGTTGTTCCATCTGGCTATATGGACCTTTATACAAACATGTCACATACCTTCCTCGAGGTATTTCACCTGATTTTATTTCGTTTTTTTCTGATAAGGGACGACCGACTGGAAAACCCATTTCTACGTCTAAATCATTCATGTCAAGGCTATGATAGGCTGTATAGGGTGCATCAACAGGGTTCTCATTCATTTCTTTAAGATATTCGTAAATTTTATGATACGATTCTCCAATAATTTTCGGTAAATCTCCCATAGTGGTTCTGGTTCGAACATATAAAACCGGTTGAGCTTTCTGATCAATAACATCAATTTTAAAAAGCATAATTCAACCCCCTCCTATCTTAAATATTTTTAATCCCTTAAAATATGACGAAGCATTTTTTCCCCATTTATTTTAATTCACTTGAGTTTGATTAATTCACCAATAGGTGGTTTTTATTTAGAATACCTTACTAATTTTTAATAAAAACTATTTTAGCATTTCTCGTTTTTTTGTGGTGCTTTAGCCAACAGTTACATTGGAAAAACAGAGGTTATCATTTCAATTGTATTATGGTAATTTTTCCCCAATATTAACTTAATAGGAATAAAAAGAATAGACCTTAATGCTGCATATAGCAGCACCAATTGAGGATGAAAATACTGACTCAGAAATCGTTCCCCCTTTAGTAAAGGTGGTGAGGGGGATTTGAAAGAATGAGATAAAAAAATCGAATCCCTCTCAATCTCCCTTTATCTAAAGGGAGAAGCCAATATACGGGAATTGGTTGAAATGGTATTTTCAGGATAGATCTATCTTAATGCTGCGTAGCAACACCAGATAATAATAAAAAAAGCTGAGAAGGCGAGGATGAGGGTAAAATTCACACATTCTCTATCTCTTTTGATATAATGAGCTTTGAGACATAAAAATTATGTCATATTTGAACTTTATCTACTTAAGGAATTTCCTAAAAGTTACTGAATTTTGGAGGCAAATGATAGCATGAATATGGAACTTCCCGAAAAAGGGGCAAATTTTTTAGAACAAATCATAATTGATGATCTCAAAAGTGGAAAAGTCAAAACCGTTGCAACCCGTTTTCCACCAGAACCAAATGGTTATCTACATATCGGTCACGCCAAGTCAATTTGTCTTAACTTCGGTTTGGCCGAGAAATTTAACGGAACTTGTAATCTCCGATTTGACGATACCAATCCAGAAAAAG
>JAAYUT010000379.1 GCA_012517485.1 Candidatus Atribacter fermentans | reverse complement strand
TGATTTCGTGACCAATTAAGACGAGGGCGACGAAGATAGATAAGAATAAAAACGCTCGCTATAGCGCTGCGCATTCCTGCAATTGCAATTGGATTCCAGGTTACTATTTTTATCAGTAACCCTCCAAAGCTCCAGAGTACCGCTGTAAGGATCAAGA
Source organism: Candidatus Atribacter fermentans (assembly GCA_012517485.1). Classification (GTDB taxonomy): domain Bacteria; phylum Atribacterota; class Atribacteria; order Atribacterales; family Atribacteraceae; genus Atribacter; species Atribacter fermentans. The sequence continues at coordinate 2,305 of JAAYUT010000379.1, read as the reverse complement.
AAAATATTGCTTGGGTTCTAGGTATCTTTAGGAACATAATTTACCATTATACTCAAAATCTTGGTTTATTAAAGAAAGAAAAGCAATTTTAGTGAGTTATCTAATTCAAAATATATATCATTTTAAATATTGTTCTTTATTTATTCTAATAAATGTTTAACTTGAAAGTCGAAATATCTTTCCCAATATCCTAATAAGTTGCTCCCCTTGCGAAAATTGGCCTACCAGCTAATTGATGGTACTAGATAAGGATGAAAAAATACTTACCTAAAACCGGCTTTGCGAGGAGTTCAACCGTTCTTTGGTTGGACGACGAAGCCATCTCATCTATCTGTTCCGTCATTCTGAGGAGCGTCTTGTGCGACGTGAGAATCTCATCCTTTAAAATATTTATAAAAAAGAACTTAAAAGATGAGATCCTCACGCCCTCACAAAGCGAGGGCTCAGTATGACGGATAAAGGCACCCTCCCCGCCGCGAAAGCGGCACCCCTCCATGGAGGGGAATGGTTGAATGAATTCTCCCATTGAGTGGGAATTCATTTGATGGTATTTACAGGATGGACCCTCATGCCATTTTGGTGTTACCAGATGAAGATGAAAATAAAGATTGAATTTGCTTATGGTATATCATTACCTTAATCAAATTCAAAAAATTGCATCTCTTCAAAATTTAATCTTTAGTAGGGGTTTGATTTATCAAATCAAAAGATGAATTCGCGCAAGGAAAAAATAAAAAATGAAAAATTATTCTTCCTTATAATTTATAGTTGTTGTACTTATCATCATTCAAATAGCGTTTTTTATAAAGTAAAATATGATAAGATGAGAAAAACTTGTAAAATAAGCGAGGATTCGTTTAAATGCCCAAGATAAAATTATTTTGGTTAAAATTCAGCGGATGTGTCATGATTACTGTTCTTCTCTTAAGTTGGTTTGGGCTGTGTCAAGATATTGTTGATATTGATAAAATCCTCAATAATATGTCACTCGAGGAGAAGGTTGGGCAGGTTATCTTTGGATTTTTCCGGGGTCCAGTTTTAACTCCAGAATTAGAAGAAATGATTCGGGATTATCATTTAGGGGGAATTATTCTCTATTCCAGCACTGGGAATATAGCAAGTCCTATTCAAGTTGCTTCTTTGATAAATGCCGTTCAATATTGTGCAGAAAAACATGGTCAAATTCCTCCCTTGGTTTCTATTGATCAGGAAGGTGGTCTGATAGCACGTTTAACCGAAGGAGTAACAGTATTTCCGGGAAATATGGCTTTAGGAGCTACTAGGAATACTGAACTTGCCCAGAAAGCAGCAGAGATTTGTGCTCGAGAACTACGTATCCTTGGAATTACTTTGAATTTTGCACCAGTCGTTGACGTAAACAGTAATCCGGCAAATCCAATAATCGGTATTCGTTCCTTTGGTTCTGAACCGGAAATTGTTTCAACCCTTGGAACAGCAATGATAGAATCCTATAAAAATGACCGAGTTCTTTGTACAGCGAAACATTTTCCTGGTCATGGAGATGCTGGAATTGATTCCCACTCCGGCTTGCCTTTTATCAATCGAGGTCGAGAAGCTTTGGAAAAAGTGGAGTTGGCTCCATTTCAACAAATGGTACAAAAAGGTGTACCAGCAGTTATGTCGGCTCACATTGTTGTTCCGGTTTTGAGTGAAGGAGAAGGTTTTCCTGCGACTCTATCAAAAGAAATTTTATCAATTCTCCGTAAAGATTGGAGTTTTAATGGTCTCATTATTACTGACTCTATGGGAATGGGTGCGATTGACCAACGCTGGGGTTTGGAAGAAGCATCGATACTTGCTTTCCAGGCAGGAGCTGATGTGCTTTTATTTGGAGCGGATAAGGATCATGAGCCTGCTGAACAGAAAGCAGTACACCACGCTCTTGTGGATGCAATTCAAACTGGACGAATTCTTGAAAGTCGATTGAACGAATCAGTTAGGAGAATTTTACGTGCTAAAGCTGATGTCGCAGTTTTTTCAAATCCTTATCCGGATTTTACGAGAATAGATGAATTAGCTTCACCAGAGAGTCTTAAAGTCGCTCGAGAAATTGCCATGCAAAGTATTACATTAATAAAGAACTCAGAACATCTTCTTCCAATTGATAAGCAGGTATCTATCCCAATTATATGGCCGAAAGAACACGAAAGATCCATACAGATTCTATTAAAGAGCTGTTCCAATTTGAGACCATACTTGATTTCTATTGAACCTTCTGATGAGGAAAGGAATATCCTTCAAGAAAAGATCCAAAAGAATGATTTGAAGATAATTGCTTCTTATG
>JAAYUT010000378.1 GCA_012517485.1 Candidatus Atribacter fermentans | reverse complement strand
GGATCTTTCGTATTCTTTCGGCCATATAATTGGGATAGATACCTGCTTATCAATTGGAAGAAGATGTTCTGAGTTCTTTATTAATGTAATACTTTGCATGGCAATTTCTCGAGCGACATATTATTGAGAATTTCATCAATATCAACAATATCTTGACACAGCCCAAACCAACTCAAAAGAAAAACAATAATTATGACATATCCACTGAATTTTAACCAATATAATTTTATCTTTGGCATTTCAACGAATCCTCGTTTATTTTACAAGCTTTTCTCATCTTATCATATTTTAGTTTATAAAAAACGATGTTTGAACATTGATAAGCGTAAAAACTATGAATCATAATGAGGGATAATAATAGCTTCATACTCAATCTTCCCAAGGGAAGGGAATTTAAGGATATTGGTAAAGATATTTCGGCTTTCAAGTTAAACATGTATTAGAAAAAAAGAACAATACTTTAAACGATATATTTTGAATTAGATAATTTAATAAAAATTGCTTTTCTTTCTTTAATTAACTCAATTTTCGAGTATAATGATGAATTATGTTCTCAAAGTTAAATAAAAACCAAGCGATATTTTTCCTCATTCTTACAGCAGTACTCTGGAGCTTTGGAGGGTTACTGATAAAAATAGTAACCTGGAATCCAATTGCAATTGCAGGAATGCGCAGCGCTATAGCGAGCGTTTTTATTCTTATCTATCTTCGTCGCCCTCGTCTTAATTGGTCACGAAATCAGATTTTAGGAGCCCTTTTCTATACTGCAACAGTTATTCTCTTTGTTTATGCAACTAAGAAAACAACTGCTGCTAATGCAATTCTTCTTCAATATAGTGCTCCAATTTATGTGGCTCTTCTTGGTCATAGAATCCTTAATGAAAAAACCAGCCGATTCGATTGGATGATAATTTTTACTGTTATTGGAGGAATGATGCTCTTTTTCTTAGATCAATTTCAAATTGGCAATGTATTGGGAAATATAGTAGCTATTCTAAGTGGAGTAGCTTTTGCACTTCTCACCATCTACCTTCGCAGTCAAAAAGATGCATCACCACTTGAATCAGTTTTGATGGGTAATCTTCTCACTGCTCTAATCGCGATTCCTTTTATGTTGACATCGGCCCCAGGGAAAGGAAGCTGGCTTGGCCTTATTCTATTGGGATTATTTCAAATTGGTTTAGCTTATGTTTTGTATTCCATTGCCATTAAATACGTCACTGCCTTAGAAGGAAGCCTCATTCCAATTATCGAGCCAATTCTCAATCCAATTTGGGTTTTTCTTGCTCTTGGAGAAAAACCCAGTCAATGGGCACTAATTGGTGGGAGTATTATTATTCTCGCTATGATTCTTCGATACCTGGTTCCTAACCTAATGAATAAAAAGCAAAAAACCTTTCAGCAAAACTAAAATATTTCCATAAATCCTTATAATAGAAAATTCACCCTCATCCTCACCTTCTCCCATCAAGAAAGACTGAGGGGGTGAGGGGGAGAAGGAAAGGCCATAGGGCGCTTAAGGAAGGAACATTTTTACGTCATTGTGAGGAACAGTAAAAATTCAAATCCCCCTTACCCCCTTTTCTAAAAGGGATAACGCTTCCTGAGAAAGTCTTTTCATCCTCATCTGGAATTGCTAAGAAATATAGATCTCTCTTTAAAAATTTTCCATCTTCAAAAAAAGATGGAATTTGTCTCTGTTATTGTATTTCAGTTTATTTGCCGAAAGACCTTTCGCCTCTCTGCAAGCGGTCGATATCAGGGGTAGTTCCATCTTGAAGGCGATAAAGCATTTCTCCTGCATTCGGAACAACTAATATGCCTTCCTCTTCTCTCCCGAAATAATCTTTAGGTTCAAGTGAACGATAATCAAGATAGCCAAGATTGATTGACTTGCAAAGTTCCTGTGGAAGACCAGTAGCCAAGGTTACTTGAATTCGAGGATATTCTCTGCCGTCTTTATAGGTACCGATTCCCTTCACATGAGTTGAATGAGCCAATATGCCTTTTGGAACGTGCTGGCATTTTTCCCAATTGGCAAGAATGTAATCTCGAGTATGATAGCCAATTTCCTTTAGATATTTCCCATGAGTTATCGATATTTCCTTTAGATGGGGAGCATAAATGATAATTTCACCACCATCATCAACAACCGGCTCGAGCTTATACATACATTTTCCACCGACCCAGAGTTCGGTATACATAGGCGGAGCAATTGAAATGACCTTCTTGAAAGGTTTTGGTTTATAAACAACGTTCACTTGAGATGATAATTGAACAGCCTTTTGCCAAGCTTCGATTGGATCTCCAGTAAAGAGCCCAAAAGGAACCTTCCCTTTCATAACCACACAAAAAGCAGTAATCGGTAAAGATAGAAATTGAGCTGCTTGGTTAATAATCTGTCGAGCAGGAGTATCTCGATGACCGATCGTCTTTGGATTGGTAATAAGTGCTGATAACCAATGAAAAGCATGGATGATTTCTGGTCCTGAAATACCGGGAAATAAATATTTATAACTTCCTGAAAAACCAACGACCTCATGAGGAAAAACTGGACCCAAGATGATTAAGTCGTCATATTCAAAAACCTTATTGTTAATCGCGACAGGAATCGGTTCCGCTAAGAGGCCTCCAGTTATTTCTTTTACCCGCTCTTTAGTTAATGTTCCAATGAATTTCAATTGGCGCGGTTCATCCCATTGATGATTAAAAATATTGATTCCTGATTGTTTCGCTTGGAGTGGGGTAATTCCAAAATGATCATGGATTTGTTCTGAAGTCATAGCCGGGTGAGTTCCCAAAGCAATGAGAAAATCTAATTTTTTAACTCGTTTTAAAAGAACGCTTTGAAAAGTTGAAAAAAATAACTGAAGAGGTATAGTCCGAGTATTATCAGGAACAATAATTAAAAGTCTTTTTCTATCAAAAGAATATTTTTCTAACTCTTTTAAAATCATTTGTTGTAGTTCAGAATCAGAAAAACCGGTATTGAGGTTATCTCTCTCATTATTCATATTCATTTTTCCTCCCATTGGGTATGAAAAATCCCGTCCTGGTCAATTCGTCGATAGGTATGAGCTCCAAAGAAATCTCGTTGAGCTTGTATGAGGTTAGTTGGAAGCGATGATGAAGACCAGGCTTCCAGTGAAGCCAATGCTCCTTGGAAAGAAGGTAGAGGGAGATGATTTTCCACGCCTATTTTTGCAATATGGCGGAGCGAAGGAAGCTTTTTTTGAAGATCAGGGATAAACTCAGGAGATTCAATAAGCATTTCTAAGGAAGGGTCTTGAAAGGCATGCTGAATCCTGTTTAAAAGTTGAGTTCGAAGAATGCAGCCTCCTTTCCAGATTCTGGCAATATCAGCTAAAGGAAGATTCCAGTTTTTTTCTTGAGAGGCAACGAAAAGCATTTGCATTCCCTCGTTAAATGCCATGAGATTGGCAAGAAGCAATCCATCGGCTAAAGTAGAAAGAAACTGCTGGGACTCTGCCTCAGAAAAAGGAAAAGAGGTTTTCGAGCGAATTTTAGCTGCCAATTTGACACGGTTCGCTTTTCGAACCGAGAGTAGTCGTGCTACCACCGCTTGATTGATGGTTGGGATAGGAACACCAAAATCCAGAGCAATTTGGGAAGTCCATTTTCCCGTTCCTTTCTGCTCGGCTCGATCATCGATTAAATCGACGAGATAAAAATTTGTTTCCGGATCTCGATAATTTAAGACTTTTATTGAAATTTCAAGAAGAAAAGAATTCAAATTTTCTTGTTTGTTCCATTCTTTGAAAACTTCAGCTATAGATGGAGGATCCATCTTGAAAAGCTTGCGCATGATATCGTAAACTTCAGCTATGAGCTCCATGAGGGCGTATTCGATGCCATTGTGGACCATTTTAACAAAGTGCCCGGCTCCACCTGGTCCCAAATAAACACAACAGGGACCATCTTCGGTTTGAGCTGCCGCTTTAAACAATATATCCTGAATGAGTTCATATCCAGCACGATGACCCCCTGGCATAATAGAAGGACCGTGCAAAGCACCCTCTTCTCCTCCACTAATTCCAGTTCCTAAATAATAGAATCCACGTTTTTCGGCTTCCTGCTCTCGTCGTTCGGTATCCAAGAAGTGCGAATTTCCTCCATCGATGATCACATCTCCTGCTTCGAGAAG
>JAAYUT010000377.1 GCA_012517485.1 Candidatus Atribacter fermentans | reverse complement strand
CACAGAGGATGCTCCTTGCGATGACGGATTGAGATAGAATTTTCATCCTCAACTAGTGCCACGAAAAAGGCATGAGGGTCTATCCTATAAATACCGAAATAAGTAAAAAGTAATTTAACAAAAAAAGAGAAAGGCACACCCCCCTGAATCCCCCCTCAATGGGGGAATGAATTAAACAATTCCCCTCCGTGGAGGGGTGCCGTCTTTTGGCGGGGAGGGTGTCTTTATCAGTCATCCTGAGCCCTCGTTTTTCGAGGGCGTGAGGATCTCATTTTTTCATTATTGAAAAAAGTATGAAATGAGATTGCCACGTCGCATAGGGCGCTCCTCGCAATGACGTTTTTATAGAGGTATTTTTACCCTCATCCCGACCTTCTCCCATCAAGGGCGAAGGAACCAGAAATTGTCCCCTCTCCCCTCTCCCCATGACCCCTGTACGAAAAGGGTAAACGATTCCTGAGTAAGTATTTTCATTCTCATTGGCGCTGCCAAGACGGAATAAAATTTATCTTTACTGAGAAACGAAAGCAATCAATAAAGAAAAATTTTAAGTTAAGACTATTTGACAAGAAGAGTGATTAAAGGTAAAATAGAAGAAAATCAAGTCATCATATGAGCAGGTGACATGATAATAAAAGAAAGTTTAGTTGAAAAAACCAAAAAAAGTATTCTTGCTTACATCTTCAAGGAAAACATTGCTCGCAATGAAAAAATCCCATCAATCGAACAATTAGCTTCTTTGTTTTCAGTTGGTCGTTCAACCGTAAGAGAAGCAATCAAAGGATTGGAACAAATCCAAATACTCGAAATGGTCCAAGGGAAAGGTACTTATTTGTCGGTTGATCCCTCTTCTTTGTGGAATGATATATCTCAGTTGCGGAGTATGACCGAAATGGCCGAGTTATCAGGAATTAATCTAATCAATATTAAGATTGAAAAAGAAGATATCAAGGCCGATGATTATCTGGCAGAAAAGCTTGAAGTTAAAATAGGGGCTCCTTTAGTTGTTCTTAAAAGGGTTCGTGGTTTAACCGGAGAACCGATTGTCTATTTAGAAGATGTTCTTCCTCAGGAACTCACCGAAGGCTTTACGAAAGAAGATTGGGAAGGCTCCCTGTTTAACGCTTTAAAGAAAAACGGTATTTTAGTCTCTTATTCCCGTGCCAAAATCATACCTTATATACCTGATGATACCTTCATCAAAAAGGTAGGGCTCGAGAAAGTCGTTCCTATTCTTCTCCTCCAGCATATTCACTATAATGCCAAAAGTCGAGTTATTGCTTTTTCAAGCGATTATTATCATTCTGAATTTTTTCATTTTGAGATTTTGAGAAAACGGATTTAAGGATATTTTTGAGGAGGAACTCAAGATGGCGCAAATTAACCCTGAAATTTTAGATGTCAAATATGGGATGTCGGAACGGATTCGATCGATGCGAGAGGAATTGTTGGGTAGTGCTCCTGAAATTTGTGTCGAGAGAGCTCTCATTTATACTCAAACCTATCAAGAAAATGAGGCTGATCCGCCTATTCTTAAGAGGGCTAAAGCTTTCAAAGCGACATTAGAAAAGATGACCATATTTATTTATCAAAACGAACTTTTAGTGGGAAATCAAGCTTCCAAGTTTCGAGGGGCTCCTATTTTCCCTGAGTATTCATGGGATTGGATTGTCAATGAGCTGGATGAATTCCCCCAACGCAAAGGCGATGTGTTTCTAATTAGCGAAGAAGCCAAGAAATCTCTTCTTGAAAAAGTCATTCCCTACTGGAAGGGGAAAACCCTTTACGATAGAGCGATACAAATACTCCCATCCTTTGTTGTTGAAGCCCAAAGAATTGGAGCGATTTCTGGACGTGGAAATATCACATCCGGTGATGGTCATATCATCACCGATATTCCTAAGGTTCTCGAAAAGGGTTTAGAAGGAATATTAAATGAAATTCATGAAAAAAGTGCGACAATTGATGTTACTGATTCTGAATTTATAAAAAAGAAGGTTTTTTACCGATCGGCAGCTATAACTATAGAAGGACTCATTCATTTTATTGAAAGATACGCCCAATTGGCCAGCCTGGAAGCCAAAGCTACCGATTCTCGTCGGAGGAAAAAAGAACTTCAAACTATGGCTGAAGGACTCCAGATCATAGCCAAACTTCCTCCAACCTCATTTTTCCAAGCACTTCAATTAGTATGGTTTATTCATCTCGCTACTCAAATAGAAAGCAATGGACATTCCTTCTCGTTAGGACGTTTAGATCAATATCTCTATCCATTTTGGAAAAAAGATATGGAATCGAATAAGATAGATAAGGAACTGACCGTTGAGTTGCTCCAAAATCTATTTATTAAAATGTTTACAATCAATAAAGTTCGTCCTTGGGCCCACACCCAATTTGGTATGGGGTATACCACTTATCAAAACATTACCATTGGAGGCCAAGACTCCCATGGGCAAGATGCTACCAATGACCTTACTATCCTCGTTCTGAAGGCGGTTGGTGGAGTGAAGCTCACGACGCCCAATCTTTCAGCACGATATCATGCTGGGGCACCCAGGTATTACCTAGATGAATGTACCCGGGTTATTCAGTTAGGTTTTGGCATGCCGGCGATGAAAAATGATGAAATCATCATCCCGGCTCTTATGGATAAGGGAGCAACAATTGAAGATGCGCGTAACTACGCGATCGTTGGCTGTGTAGAGGCAGCTGTTCCCGGTAAATGGGGTTATCGGAATACTGGCATGGCTTTCTTGAACGCTCTTAAAGTGTTAGAAATGAGTCTCTACGGTGGAAGAAGTCCGATGCATGATAATAAATGCCTTTTTCCTACCAAAAATCCTTCTGAATGTAACAGCTTTGAAGAATTTTATCAGGAATTTAAGAAACAGCTCTCTTTTTACACTCGGTGTGAGGTTGCTATGGATTCAGGAGCCGATAGTGCATTGGAAGAAATGGTACCTGACGCTTTTTGTTCGACTCTCGTTAATGACTGCCTTTTACGTGGGAAAAGCATTAAAGAAGGCGGAGCAGTTTACGATGTTATCAGTGGACCATTTTCTGGATTAGCGAATGTGGCTAATAGTTTGGTAACCATCAAGAAGATGATCTATGAAGATCAATCTATTTCCTGGAGCAAGCTTCTCTCTGCTCTCCAAGATAATTTTGAAGATTTATCCCACCAGACGTTGTTAAAAAAAATAACTGAAGAACTTCCTAAATACGGAACCGATGATGATTATGCTGATCAATTGGCATGTAGAGTCATGGAAGATTATCTCAATGAACTGAAAAAATATAAAAATACCCGTTATAATCGAGGTCCGATTGGATCAAATTATTGTGGCTCAACTTCGAACATTTCTGCCAATGTTCCCTCAGGACAAGTTATTGGAGCGACGCCTGATGGGAGAAAAGCCTTTGAACCGATTGCTGAAGGGGTATCACCGTTTTATAGCACGGAAAGAAAAGGTCCGACAGCAGTACTTAAATCAGTAAGTAAATTACCAACGATTAAAATGATTGCCCAGCTTCTCAACCTCAAGTTTACACCCTCAGTTCTCGCTTTGGAAAGTGGTCGTAAGCGATTAGCCGATCTCATTGTCGCTTTTTTCCGAGATCTAAAGGGATGGCATGTCCAATTCAATGTTGTTGATGTTGCAACTTTAAAAGAGGCTCAAAAACATCCAGATCAATATCGGGATTTGATTGTTCGAGTTGCTGGTTATAGTGCTCTTTTTATTGCCCTGGATTCACAAACCCAGGAGGATATTATTCGACGTACCGAACACCTTTTATAATAAGGATGATTCATATTGAAAGAAAAACACGCTTTAGCAATAGATATAGGTGGGACAAAATTACGAATAGGTTTAGTCAGTGAGTCTTTAAAATTAATCGATTTACTTATAACCCAAGAACACCAATTTTTTTCACCACAACAACTCGTCCATTTCATGGGGGAAAATATTAGGAATTTTATGAATCGCTATCAAACTCTCGAAATAATAGGTGTTGGAGTTGGTTATCCAGGTCCTTTTAACCACCGAGAAAAATCCACCTTTTCCTACAGTAATTTACGTGACAGAAATTGGGAAAGAGTTCCTCTTTCCGAAATGATAGCCAAAGAAACAAATTTTCCGGTATTTGTTGATAACGATGCCAATTTAGCCGGGTTAGCAGAGCTTCATTTAGGAGCTGGAAAAAATTTTTCAAATCTTGTATATATCACGATCAGCACGGGTACCGGAGGAGCAATTTTCATCAATCGACAACTCTACCGAGGATTTTTAGGAAGTGCCGGTGAATTTGGCCATATGATTGTTGATTTAAATGGGTTAAAATGTAAATGTGGAAATAGAGGTTGTCTTATGTCTTTGCTCTCGGGGTTAGGTATTGAAAAATTAATTGAACAAGAACCTTCATGTCAAATGTTATTTTCTGATGATGATCGAAGATTAGATTGTATTCGCAAATTAATTGAACTTTCTGTTGAGGGAAATTCAATAGCCAAAGAAGTTGTAAAGCCAATCATTGATTATTTTTCAGTTGCATTTTTAAATATCATTCATATCTTAAACCCTGAAGCTATTATAGTAGGAGGTGGTTTGGGGAAAGCTCTCATCCAGTTTTTTCTGCCGGCGGTAAAACAATACCTGAATGAAAACTTACCAAAGGAGGTGATAAACCAGACCCAAATATTAGAAGCCAAATTGGGAGATCAAAACGGGATTCTTGGGAGTGCGATATTGGTTTTTGAAAACTTTCTGGATCACCATTCATTTCGTTTTTGTTAGAAAACCAATTGGAGTGAGGAGAACAAAGAAAACGTGAAAATATGAAAAATCATAATTTTCTTTCAATTTATGAAGGAGGGTCTTTCAATGAAGAAATTTTATTTAATTTTAACAATGGTAATTTTTTTAATCGCAATGGTTTTGAGTTCAACTTCCTTTACTCAAGAACAAGAAGAATTTGTTATCTTCCATTATTGGACTGCAGGTGGCGAAAAAGAAGCTATCGATGCCCTTTTTAAGATTTTCCAGGAAAGAAACCCCAATGCAAAAATTGTTGAAAATCCAGTTGCAGGTGGTGGTGGAGAGACAATGTTGGCAGTTTTAATGAGCAATTTAGCCTCTGGTCTTCCACCTGATTCTTTCCAGGATCACCAAGGAAATCAACAAAAAGATTATATTGATGCAGGATATCTTGAATCAGTGAACGATATTTGGGAACAAGCCAATTTTGAAGGTAGAATTAATCCGATGTGGGTAAAAACTTTGAAATTTGATGGGAAAGTTTATTCCGTTCCCATTAATGCCCATCGAACCAACTGGTTATGGTATAACAAGAAAATTTTGGATGAAGTTGGTGTAAAGCCTCCTGAGACCTATGAAGAGCTCTTAGACGCTTGTAAGAAAATAAAAGAAGCGAAACCCGATATCGCTCCGCTGGCACTGGGAACCAGGGAAAAAGTATGGTCGTCCTACCTCTATGACATGGTCCTTCTTAACACTGGTGGACCGGACTTTTATGAAAAAGCCAATACCGGTAGGATTGACTTTCTGAATGATCCAACTTTCCGCACAGCTATGGAACGGTATGGAGCACTCATACCTTACATTTATCCTTGGCACGCTACCAAGAGCTGGGATGAAGCTGGAGCTCTTCTTAAAACCGGAGAGGCTGCCATGTATTGGATGGGTGACTGGATATTGGGGTATTATTTAAATATTGGCATGGAACCGGAAGTTGACTTTAGTGTCACGGCCATTCCAAAGGACGTCTGGATGGGTCATGCAGATACCTTCCCGCTCCCCAAAGGAGCACCTCACCCCAATTTAGCGAAAGATTGGATCTTGATGTGCACAACTCCCGAGGCTCAAAAGGCCTTTAACTTGATTAAGGGATCTGTGACAATCGTCAATGATGTTCCAGCTGACGTCTATCCTGATCCCTATCGAAAGAGAAGCGCAGTTGATCTTGCCAATTTGAGAGCAGTCTGTGATGGATTCCATGGAGGGATGATTACACCTGCTTTTGGGAGTGAATTAGTCGATATCCTGACTAATTTTCTTGTTGATCAAAATGTCGATGCGGCGATTAAAAGTATAGCTGAAGCAGCTGAAAGAACCAACCTTACTGAAGCCTGTAACTGGTTCTGGAAATAATGAAATTCATCTCACCCTGAGCGAAATGAAGCTCAGGGTGAGAGAAAACAAAGAACCGGAGGGCACAAAAAAATGAGGTACTATAAGTCCCATGGCATCGTTTTCTTGATCCCTATATTGGTAATTGTCATTCTGTTTTATGGGATGATTATATGGGATGTGTTCGCAGCTTTCACTCGTTGGCAGGGATTATTGCCCACTTGGCAATTCAGTGGTTTTTATAATTTTATTCGTTTATTCCAAATGGATCGGTTTTGGGTGAATCTGAGAAACAATATCTTATGGTTAGCTATTTTTATAGTTCCAACCGTTATCGTTGGTTTTTCTATTGCTTATCTGATTACCAACTTTAAAAGAGGGGAAACAATCCTCTGGCAGATTTTCCTTTTTCCTATGGCCCTTTCTTTTATTATTACTGGAGTTTTGTGGGCGTGGATGTATGATCCAAGTACGGGAGTGATTAACTCAATTTTGAAAATAGTGGGAGTGAATACCTCACGAATTGGTTGGATCGCACTCCCCAAAACTGCTATCTATTGCATGATTTTTTCGGCATTCTGGCAATATTTGGGTTTTGCTTTGGTTATCTACCTCGGAGCAATCAAGAGCTTACCCTTAGAAATGGTTGAAGCTGCCAGGGTTGATGGGGCATCGCATTTTACGATTTCTTTCCGGATTATCTTTCCCAATGTTGGTCACGCAACTTTGATCAGTACCACCATGTTGGCTATCACCACAGTGAAGGCTTTTGATTTGGTCTGGATCATGACTCGTGGAGGACCAGGAGTGAGTACCGAAATACTTCCCTACTTGATGTATCGCTTGACCTTTGATTCCAGAGATATCGGTATGGGTGCTGCCACCAGTATTGTTATGCTCATTTTTTCTTCCATTATCGTGATCCCCTATTCACTATGGGCTTTAAAGAAATGGGTGAGGATATGAAGGAAAAACATTTTCTCGCGGTCTCGGGTTTTTTGGTGATTCTTTTAGCTCTCATTTGGCTGATTCCTATTTATGCTATGATGAGTACATCCCTCAAAACCCAGGAAGAAGTTGCCATCCAGAGATATCTTACTCCTCCTCAAAAACTTCAATTTTCTAACTACATTCATGCCTTTAGTGCATTAAAAAATGGGCTAAAAAACAGTTTTATTATTAGTTTATCATCGACTTTTCTCTGTTTACTGGTGGGATCAATGGCTGGGTACTCCTTAACCGGGTTTAACTTTCGCTTTGCAACCCCACTCTTTTTTCTTATTGTGGTGGTCACTTTCTTACCCTATCATATTATTTTGATTCCAATTACCCAACTCCTTAAAAACCTATCTCTTCTCAACACATATCAAGGTCTGATTTTTATCTATTTAGTGCTGAATGCTCCGATGGCAACTTTGATTACTGGAACCTTTTTTATGAAAATTCCTCCTGAACTTGAAGAAGCAGCTATTCTTGATGGATGTAAACCTTTTAAATTTTATCTTAAAATTCTCATCCCAGTTTCATTACCTGGGCTGGTTTCGGCAGCTATTTTAGTATTTATCCAGATTTATAATGAATTTTTACTGGGTATTGTTTTAACTCGGGGTCCAGATGTCAAACCGGTTATGCCCTTTTTAGCTGAGCTCAAAGGAACTCAAATTGCCCAGTGGCATATCCAAATGGCTGGTGCTGCTATAACATCGATCATTCCAGTCTTGGTTTTTATTTTCTTAGGAAGATTTTTTATTTCTGGTTTAATGGCTGGTTATGGGAAAGGATAATTTATTGTTAAAAGGAGGTTCTAAAAAGATGAGTGCTCAAAAAAAAGTAAAAGTATTGTTAGTTGGTGAAACGTGGATAGTATCGAAGTTTCATATCAAAGGTTTTGACGTCGTTCCTTTAGGAGGATTTGAGGATTTTGCAATGTGGTTCAAGGATGCTATGAAATCCTTTCCTGATCTTGAGCTAACCCATATGCCAAATCATATTGCTTTAACCTTATTTCCAAATAATTTAGCAGAACTCCAAAAATATGATGTGGTTATCCTAAGCGATGTTGGAAGAAACACCTTGACATTTTATCCTGATATGTTTAAGGTTCCCATGGGACCAGATAAGTTGAAATTAATACAAGAATTTGTAAAGAAAGGCGGCGGTTTATCCATGTGTGGAGGATGGATGTCTTTCCAGGGATTCCGCAGCATGGCGAATTACCACAACAGTCCCATGGAAGAAATTCTTCCCGTTAGCCTTTATGAGGGTGATGACCGAGTCGAAACTACTGAGGGGATGAAGCCAAAAATTGTAAAAGATCATTCTATTTTACAAGGAATCCCCAAAACAGAATGGCCAGCCTTTTTAGGGTATAATCGGTTGATGGCAAAGGATAATACCGAGCTCATTGCAACTATTGGAGAAAAAGATGTCTTTATTGCACTGGGTGAACATGGAAAAGGAAGAACCATGGCATTTGCTTCTGATCTCGCTCCCCATTGGGGATGTGATTTTGTTCGATGGCAATATTATGGGACTTTCTGGTATCAAAGCATAAAGTGGTTAGCGCAGGTTATATAAAATAAAAAAAGACGAACACTTTAACTAATTGTGGGTGAGATTCAAATAAAAACCTGCTTCATTGATGTATGTCCATTTTTATAGAAGAGACTCTCATGCCACGGTATGGCACCGATTGAGGATGAAAATATTATTCAGGAATCAATCTCCCCCTTTCGTAAAGGGGGATTTGAATTTTTTATTGCTCTGTCATTGTTAGGAATCCAACCGTTCTTTAATTGGACGACGTGAGAATCTCGCCCACCCACTCCGTCATTGCGAGGAGTGAAGCGACGTGGCAATCTCATCTTTTAAAGCATTTATGAAGAAAAAAAGAATTGAAAAGATGAGATCCTCACGGCTTCAAAAAGCGAAGCCTCAGGATGACACCTTCGGTGTCAGATGAGATCCTCACGGTTTCAAAAAGCGAAGCCTCAGGATGACACCTTCGGTGTCAGATGAGATCCTCATGGCTACTAAGAATCTTAATTTTTTTTTCAACTCAATAGTACTGAAAGGGTGATACTTCTTTGATGAAAGGCACTATTTTTGACATACAGCGTTTTTCAATTCATGATGGACCAGGCATCAGAACGACGATATTTTTTAAAGGGTGCCCCTTAAAATGTTATTGGTGCCATAATCCAGAATCACAAAATTCCAGTCCTGAAATTGGTTTTTCTATTGATAAGTGTCTAAAGTGTGGTCTTTGTGTGACTATTTGTCCGTTGCAGGCGAGCTCCCTTTCAAATAAAAAAAGAATAAACCGGGAAAAGTGCAATCTTTGTGGATTATGTATTGAACAATGCCCGTCTTCAGCTCTTAAAATTATTGGCCAAGAAACCACAATTGAAGAAATTATAAAAGAAGTACGTCAGGACGAAGCATTTTACCAACAGTCAGGTGGAGGTATTACCCTTTCAGGTGGAGAACCCTTATACCAGTATGAATTTGTTTTCACCTTGACCAAACAGCTTAAAAAATTAGGTTACCATGTCGCTCTCGATACCTCCGGTTATTACCAAGGAAGTGATAGTGATCTGAATTACTTACTTCATCTTGCCAAATGGGTTGACCTTATTCTGTATGATATTAAAATGATTGATGATCAAAAACACCAAAAATATACCGGAGTATCAAATCTAACCATTCTTGAAAATGCTTCCATTCTGAGCCTAAAATACCCCGAGAAAATGATTTTCCGTTATCCATTGATTCCGGGTTTGAACGATAGCCAAAAAGATATTAACCTTTTAAAAACTTTTCTTTCCTCTTTGCCGAAGGCAGTCTTCGAAATTCTTCCCTATCATCGCATTGGGGTGAGTAAATACCGTTTAATTGGGAAAAAATATGAGCTGGAATCGGTAAACCTTCCTGACGAGAAAGAACTGACTTCAATAACAAAAAGCATTGCTCAAATTCCTCATGTTTCTTTAATTGGCTCAAAGGTTTAAAACATCGATACGTGTTCACGCTATTTTGCTTTTGGGGCTTCTCTCTCAATATTTGAATAACTTTGCTCAAAGCCATTTCAATTCTGATGTTTTCAGAAGTTTTGAGCTTTTCCATAACTTCCTATTTTGGCTGGCTTTCTCTTTTTGTTCAGCAAGTCGAGTGGCAACCGTTCTTTCTTATTTGACCGTGGTTTGGAACTTTTGTTTATCTTCTTTGCATATTGTCTTTAACAATCGTCTTGCTGACATCACTGCGCTGGGTAACCCGCCGCCGGGCTCAATCCATTGACCGCACATATAGAAATACTGTAATCCAGGAAGAGTCTGACGCATCGGTTTGAGCACTACCATGGCATTTTGGGGAGTGATCAGCCAACCTTCAAAGCATCCTTGCCAGTTGCCGGTATACCGTTCAAAGGTCAGAGGGGTTGCGACATCAACCATTTCAACATCTTGTGAAATACCTGGAAAGCGCTGGTTAAGCAAATGAACTATAGTTTCTCCAACCTGCTCTTTCTTTGCTTGATAGGCAGCAGGATCGGATGATAAGTCTTTCCAATATTGGTAATTACTGGGCATCACGACGACGAGACTGGTCTTTCCCGATGGTGCTAAAGTTGGATCTTGATTAAATAGATGAACTGATAAACGGCTTTGTACGGTATCTCCAATTTCAGTTGGTTGTCGGAGT
>JAAYUT010000376.1 GCA_012517485.1 Candidatus Atribacter fermentans | reverse complement strand
TTATTCAGGCAATAGGTGTACCAGTAAAACCACTTTTTACCTTATGGGATCAACTTTTCAATGACCAGGTTCCATGCCTTTTTCAAAGAACGTGATTAATCCTAAAGATATGCATTTTTATTTTTCAACTGAAGACGGCTTTTCAATTGAAAGAAAAGATTTGCATTCACCTGGTTCAGTTTTCCAGATATGAAAGAGGTCAGAGCGTTCCTTCCATAGAGGTTGTTCAAAAATAGCCGATGCCCTGGAGGTTTCAATCGATCAGATCGTGTATGGCGATCAGGATAATAAAGCAGAGCAGTCGATCTCTGATCGTTAGTTGCTTTCCATGTTTAAAAAGGTTCAGTTGCTCAGCGAACGCCAGAAAGAGACTGTGAAGGATTTTCTCTCTTCCTATATTCTTAAAAACGATCTTAAACAAAAACTTTCATAAGCGCTTTTATCGATAGGTTCGGGAACAGGATCGTTCATGCTCCCAAAGTAATAAAGCAGAAAGCCCCGGTTTCCCGAGGCTTTTTCATTTTATTTTATAAAGTTGTTTGTGCTATCAGGTTTAGGTGAATATTCGTGAAATAGAAAGATGGAATTCACGATATGCTGCTTATCACTATTACTATTCTTCCAAGAACTTATTTTAATCGTAGTATCATTAAGTATATCTCCTTCTAGAATGGTTATTGGTTTACAATCAGTACTAAAAGACCAATTTTGGATTTCTATAGAATTATTTTCAATTTTATAGATACCCCAACCAGATTTACTGTTCCTTTTATCGTCAGTAATACTCAAGACCAAAGAATTATCTTCAATTTCTTTTATATTGTAGGATCCTAACCCACTATAGCTAATTCCATCTTTATAAAGCAGATATACTGATGGGGTACTTGGATTATTGCCTGTTAAATCTCCATAATAGTACCCATTTAACCTAATTTTATTTGAAGTGTTTTCCTGTCTTGGAAAATTGAATTCTCCATCCTCACATAACCCTAGCTTTCTACAACCTTGCTGTACAAAAAAGATTGACATACTTAATACTATAAACTTCAACATATTCTTCATTTTAAAATCCTCCAAATTGAAAAACAAATCGTGGATTGCGGTTTAACATTAAAACCCAAGGATATGCACTACCATTATTCCCTCCATTAAGAAAATCATGAGCAAATCGATTCTGTATATTATGTCTATTTCTTTCAGAATCCCAACCAATATTAAACCCTGCAAAGCCAAAATAAAAAATACCCTTACTACGTTTTGGGTCATCAATATTACCTCCTGTGAAGTGCGTAACCCCATTTGTAGTAGTAAAGCCAGCACCTTCCCCAGTATGGAGAAAGAATCCTGCTTCAAATAGACCAAAAGCTCTGATTTTTCCTGATGCAGTTCTATATCTATCACTCCCTCCTAATCCTGGGATATCACCTTCTCTTAACTTTGGGATAAAAGGTACATAGTCTGCCCAAGGAAATGATTCTTTCGTATCGTTAGAATATGAAATATTGAGTAATGGATTTCCAATCTGGGCAGTATGCACTACTTGGTCTGCTTGCAAGCCATCTTGGTTCCAGTCACGATACCTCATACCGCCATACTGGATTTGGAATCCAGGGAAACCAAAACCCCATTCTGCACCATTTCTCACTTGCCAACCTGAACCATATCCCCCAATACGGTTAAAATAGTAACTTGCTCCAATATCATATCTATAATTAATTGGGAATGCTTGAGGTACCCCTACTGAGACATCTAATCCTATTCCATTCCCATGCGTTCCGAAATCTAAATCAATGTGCACAGCTACAGGAGAAATCGCTTTTTGAATATCATAACCTACATCAGTGAATAACAAAATAGCGGCTGGGATTAACCAGAATATTTCACCTGATGGATCTGTGTACTTCAGCGGATTATTGAGGCAATAACTATACCAGTAAACCCCATTTTTACATTAGAACTTCAACTTTTCAATGACCTGGGACAGGCCTTTTTTTCAAAGAACGTTATTACCATAAAGATACATATTTTTCTTTTTCAACTGGAAGCGTTTTCAATTGAAAGAAAAAAGTACCCTAATTCCAGTAACTGCCATCGCTCGCCGTCCCTTCTGCATTTATTTTTGTCATGGTTTTTGTGGCCGATGCGCTTGCAGCACATTGCTTTGTTTGCTTTTAGTATTGTTTTGATTTTTAGGTGGTAAAAGCAAAAAAGCAAAGAGCTGCGCCAACACTCTTTTACAAAAACGCCCGCCAAAAATAAATGCCCAAAGCTATATTTACATAATGCAAGTTATACGCAGCCGGTCTTTTCAGCGGTTCTGTGATGTGTGTGTTTCGGCTGCCTATAACTGGCATTATGTACTGACGGGCTTCGCCAAATAGCCGCACTCCCCACCCGCCTGGA
>JAAYUT010000049.1 GCA_012517485.1 Candidatus Atribacter fermentans | reverse complement strand
GAATTTCTTAACTCCTGATAGATGATGTAATCCATATCCCGTAATATTTCCAATCGGTTTTCGGTGACTTCGCCGATAATTCTAACCGCAAGACCTGGACCTGGAAAAGGTTGTCGCCAAACAATTTCATCAGGAATTCCTAATTCTAAAGCTAATTGTCGGACTTCATCCTTAAAAAGAAATCGTAAAGGCTCGATCACCCGAAGATGCATCAGTTCAGGGAGCCCGCCAACATTATGATGGCTTTTAATTTTTACTGATGGACCGCATACTGATATACTTTCGATGACATCGGGATAAGTGGTCCCCTGGAGCAAACAGGTAGCATCACCTAAATTTCTCGCTTCTTCTTCAAAAACTTCAATAAACACCCGCCCGATGATTTTTCTTTTTTGTTCTGGATCAATGATACCTTGGAGTTCTTTTAAAAAACGTTCTCTGGCATCGACAGCAATAACGCGACCCCTCCCTAAAAGGGCTTCCATATTTCGGAGGACGTGTTCTGGTTCACCCTTTCTCATTAAGCCGTTATTCACAAAGATACAACTCAACTGATCGCCGATCGCACGGTAAGTCAAAACCGCTGCTGTTACTGAATCGACGCCACCACTTAATGCACAGACAACTTTTTCCTTTTGAGCGGTATTGCGAAGCCATTGAATTTGTTGTTTCACAATTGATTCTGAGGTCCAATCTGGTGAGCAACCACAGATATTAAAAATGAAGTTAGATAAAATTTCTTTTCCAAGGGGAGTATGAGATACTTCTGGGTGAAATTGGATTCCCCAAATTTTTCTCTCATCGTCAACAATAGCAGCATAATCACAGGTTTCAGTTTGAGCAATGCATTGAAATTGGGGTGGGATTTCCTTTACACTATCACCATGGCTCATCCAACAAACCATTTCATTCCCAAAACCTTCAAAAATACCTCTTTTTTCCATAATTGTTAGAAGAGCTTTCCCATATTCACGGGTTTGCGATTGGACTACCTTACCCCCCAAGGTTTTTACCAAAAGATGGAGACCGTAGCATATCCCCAGAAGTGGTTTGTTGGAGTTGAGAATCTTCTCTTCCAGCGAAGGAGCCAGAGGATCGGCAACGCTATAGGGACTTCCAGAAAGAATGATCCCCTTGATATCAGAACTGTTTAAGTCACATTGTTGTAAATGATAAGGCCAGATTTCACAATAAACCTGACACTCCCTAATCCTTCGGGCGATTAGCTGGGTATATTGGGAACCAAAATCTAAAATAACGATTTTGTCCATTATGACCTCCCCATACCAACTCCCTGAATTTTCTGCAGGAATTTTCCTTCAGTCCAGATGCTTGGAGAAATATCGATCGGTACCTGCTGCATTTCTTTGATGTTTTGTGCACCCAGAGAACCCATTGAGCTTTTTAAAGCACCAATAAAATTCATGGTTCCATCGGTGACATGACTTGGTCCAAGAAGAATTTCTTTTAAGGTTCCTTTAATGCCGACTTTAACAAGTGTTCCACGAGGAAGATTGGGGTCAGGAGTTGCCATTCCCCAATGATGGCCTCGACCAGGAGCTTCCTGTGCCGAAGCTAAAGGAGAACCAAGCATGACGGCATCGGCACCGCTGGCAATAGCCTTTGCGACATCACCACCAACTCTCATACCACCATCAGTAATGACCGAAACATAACGTCCGGTTTCTTTCCAATAATCATAGCGGGCAGCAGCAACGTCAATAGTTGCTGTAATTTGAGGAATACCAATTCCCAATACAGCACGAGTCGTACAGGCAGCCCCTGGACCAATGCCTACTAAAATTCCAGATGCCCCAGCTTTCATTAATTCCAGAGCGACTTCATACGTAGCGCAATTTCCAACAATCACCGGTATAGGGAGGTTAAGACAAAAGCTTTTTAAATCAAATGCGGCGCTTCGGGAAGATAAAAATTCCCGAGTGGTGACTGTCGACTGGATGATTAATATATCAAGACCAGCTTCGACAGCGGCAATACCTAAGGTTTGAGCTCGAGAAGGAGTTACCGAAGCAGCAGATAGAACCCCTTGAGATTTAATTTGTTGGATTCGCTCTTTTATCAATGACTCTTGAATTGGTTCTTGATAGATTTTTTGTAAATAATTGGTGATTTCTTCTCGTGATTTTTGAATCAGTGTGGAAATAAGTGGATATGGATCTTGATAACGACAGAAAATGCCTTCCAGATTGAGAACACCCATGGCACCTAATTTTCCCATTGCTACCGCCATTGTTGGATCGATGACTCCATCCATAGCAGCCCCAAGAATGGGAAGCTCGAGTTGTTGATTCCCGATGGTAATGCTGAGATCGACATCAAACGGGTCAATGGTTCGAAGCCCAGGAACCAAGGAAATTTCATCAAATCCGTAAGCCATTCGAGCCTTTCGGTATTTACCTAATGACACTTCATACATTGGCTTCACCTTCCTTCGTGTCTATCGCTCATATTGAAAACCTATTCTCATTGTTGAGATAAGGTTGGCGTTTTTCTTTTTCCCTCTTTGGAAATATGTATCAACCTCTCACTGGGGATAAAGAAGAAAAAGGTTCAATTCCTCTCTATTATGGAAGCGAATGGGAAAACAAAGGGTATCCCAACCCATAAAAACTTTTTAAAAGGTCCATGATCATGAGATTCATGCACAATTATACCCCTCCTTGAAGGGGCTTCCTATTTATTATTATCAAAAAAACTCAACCAAGATGATTTGAAAAGAACTATCCAGATTTTCCAAAACCTTTTTTTATGGCTGAATCTTCTGGATAGTTCAGATGAATTACTCCGGTTTTTCTTCTTTGTGTTCGGCAATGATAGTTTGAGTGGTTAAAGCTAAAGATGCGATACTCACCGCATTTTGGAGAGCTGCCCGAGTAACCTTAGCTGGATCAACTATTCCTGATTTGACCATATCGACAAATTCACCGGTTAAAGCATTAAAACCGATTTTTTTATCCATATCTCGAACTTTTCCAGCGATAATTTCTCCTTGATATCCTGCATTTTCGGCAATTCTCTTAAGGGGTTCTTCCAAAGCACTTAAAACGATCTGGGCTCCGACTCGCTCATCGTTGGATAGGTCATTTAAGGAAACTTCCTGGCCAATGTGGAGAAGTAACGATCCTCCTCCAGGGATGATCCCTTCCTCGATAGCTGAACGAGTTGCCGAAAGAGCATCTTCAACCCGATGTTTTTTTTCTTTGAGTTCGGTTTCAGAGAGTGCCCCCACCTTAATAATTGCCACTCCTCCAATTAATTTTGCTAATCGTTCTTGCAGCTTTTCACGGTCATAACTGGAGTCGGTCTTTTCAATTTGAACTCGAATTTCTTTTTCTCGAGCTTTTATATCAGTGGGACTTCCTTGGCCATCAACGATAATGGTATTGTCTTTATTTATTTTTACCGATCCGGCTTTTCCTAAAAGATCTAAGGTTACTTTTTCCAATTTCATCCCCATTTCCTGGGAAATAACTTGTCCACCAGTAAGGATAGCAAGGTCACGAAGGATTTCCTTCCGACGATCTCCAAAAGCTGGTGCCTTGACTGCTGCAACGTTGAGTGCTCCTCGAAGACGATTGACCACTAAAGTCGCCAAGGCTTCTCCTTCTAAGTCTTCAGCAATGATCAATAAGGGTTTTCCGGTTTGAACGACCTGCTGGAGGATGGGAAGCAAGGTTTGGATGGAGTTGATTTTAAAATCGGTAATCAAAATATAGGGATTTTCGAGAATACAAACCATTCTCTCCTGATCGGTTACCATGTAAGGAGAAAGGTAACCGCGATCAAATTGCATTCCTTCAACTACCTCTAAGGTTGTGTCAGTTGACTTGGATTCTTCAACAGTGATAACTCCATCTCTTCCAACTTTTTCAATGGCTTCGGCAATGATTTGGCCTATTGCCTCGTCTTTCGCTGAAATGGAAGCAACCTGGGCGATTGAATTCTGGTCCTCAATTGGAATGCTGTATTGGTTGATTTTGTCAACGATTTGTATCAAAATTTTATCCATTCCATTTTTGAGAAAAATTGGATTATAACCAGCCGTGATATTTTTTAGTCCATTTCGGATCATTTTTTGGGCAAGAACCATCGCTGTGGTTGTCCCATCACCAGCAACATCATTGGTTTTGGTAGCAACCTCTTTAACTAAGGTGACCCCTATATTTTCAAAAGAATCTTTGACCTCAATTTCTCGGGCGATGGTAACCCCATCATTGGTAATAGTTGGTGCTCCGAATTTTTTTTCCAAGATGACATTTCGTCCCTTTGGACCTAAAGTTAGCTTTACCGTATCGGTGATAATATTAGCCCCTTTTTCTAAAACACGACGGGCTTCTTCGTCGAAAATGAGTTTTTTTGGCATACATGGCACCTTCCCTTCTATCAATTCGTATAGATTATTTCCATTCTATAAAAAGGTCAGACTATTTTTGGAGGACAAGTCTGGCAAAGAACCGAGAAATCTAAAGCAGATTGAATCAGATTGGCTTTAGTTTCTAAAAACCGCAACAAAAATACATTATAACGTTAAGGGAGAAAAAAATCTCTAGGTTGTTCAAAATATATCCTAATATATTAACAAACTATTATTAAAATTCAACTCATTCTCTTTAGATGGGGTAAAAGTACTGATCGTATCATACAAAACAAACAGACCTTAGGAATTTTATTTTTGAGTATTTATGTTCCACCTAATCGAAGTTGAGGATCGGGTTCTATGTCAAGAGGACTAATTTTCCCCGTAAAATAATGAAAAGTTCCACTACTTCCTATCATAGCTGCATTATCTGTACAAAGAGCTGGTGAAGGAAGATAAACTTTTAAATTATGCTGAGCTCCTTTTTGTAAAAAATGAGAACGAAGGGAACTGTTGGCTGCCACCCCACCCCCGAGTGACACAGTTCGAATACCAGTTTTTTTAATGGCCAGAATGGTTTTTTTCCAAAGTGTTCGAATAACACTTCGTTGAAAGGATGCTAAAAGATCATTTATTATATTGTCATCTTGTTTGGAAGAGTCGGAAAGCTGATCATAAGTTCGGATAACCGCGGTTTTGAGACCACTAAAACTGAAATCATAATTTTCTTGATCTTCTAATCCTCCCCGAAAATAAAAACGAGTTGGATTGGCATTCTTGACTCGATTATCAATGATAGGGCCACCTGGATAACCGATTTTCAAATATTGAGCAACCTTATCATAAACCTCACCAGCTGCATCATCGCGTGTACGACCTAAGTGGATGTATTCACCCCAATCTTTGACTAAAGTAAGTTCAGTATGCCCCCCTGAAACGATAAGAGAAATGAAAGGTGGCTTGATTTCTGGGTGATCTAATCGAGAGGCGAAAAGATGCCCCTCTAAATGATTGATGGCAATGAAAGGTTTTTGGTAGAGGATAGCAAGAGTTTTCCCCATGCAAAGACCCATCAGCAAGGATCCGGTTAAACCTGGACCTCGAGTCACTGCAACCAAATCTATTTCTTTAAGGGTGATGTTGGCTTGTTGACAGGCTTGTTCTAAGGCTGGGATTAAATATTCCAGATGGCGTCGAGATGCGACTTCTGGAACAACTCCACCAAAACGACGATGAATATCGGTTTGACTGGATATCACATTGGAGAGAATAATAAATCCATCTTTTATGATTGCGACACAGGTATCGTCGCAACTGGTTTCAATTGCCAAGCAATACATAACAATCCTTTCTTTTTAATTTTCTTTAGCGATGATTTTTTTCATTATAATAGCATCTTCACCATCATTGTAATATTTTTTCCGAATGCCAATAGGAGAAAAACCTAAAGAGTGATAGAGATTTTGGGCGGGAAAATTAGAAACCCTTACCTCAAGAAAAACTTCATGACAACCTTGATTTAAAATTAAGTTGAGAGCGTATTGAATGAGTATTTTCCCATATCCTTGACGTCGATAATCGGGGTGGATAGCAAAGGTAGTAATATGAGCTTCTTCGAAAAGATTCCAATAACCGATATATCCAATCACCTTTCTCTTTATTCGAAGAACCAAATACGTGGCAAGTCGATTTGAAAATTCGCTTATAAAAAGAGAGAAACTCCAAGGTTGGGGAAAAGATTTCTTTTCTATAGCCAAAACTGCTGATAGATGGATGGGTTTCATTTTTTCAATGATATAGTGTTGAGTCGAAAAAGGAAAATCATTCATGTTCAAAAACTCGCGATCCATAAAGAGGTTGAGCATTTTCTTTAAAAAATTCAGAATGGTTCTTTGGAACATGAGTTTCACAGTTTTCAAGGAGTTTAATAAGGCTCATGGCATCAGGCTGTGAATGGTTGGGATCAAGACAATGAAATTGGTTGGCTTGAAAAAACGAACATAATTCCTGCCAGGGAGTAATAATCAAAACGTCTTTTGAAGAATAGTGGTTTATTATATCTGAATAGGGCCCAATCTGAATTTTAACATGATGATCCGGTTGTTTTTGAAAATTTGATTGAAATTCCGACCAAAAAACCTCATTTTTCTTATGCAGAATAACCGGTAGTAAAATCAGATCATCATGGAAAGAGATCAGTTTACTTCCTTGGAAGGCTAACATTTCTAAAGTAGAAAAACCATAGAGAGGGCACTTTAAGCTATAAGCGAGGGTTCGGCCGATGATATTAGTTATTTTGATCCCAGTAAAAGAACCAGGACCTCGACCAATAACAATCCGTTCGGGTTGATAAATCGAAAAATGACCCTTTTCCTGTATTTCCTGCAAAGATTGAATCAGAACCCGGGAATGATCGGCAATAACCTGGGAGTGATACTGGTAAATAATCTCATTCCCATTGCCTAAAGCTAAGGTTAGCCAAGGAGTACTGGTGTCCAAGGCTAAAGTACGGGGTAAGGTTTGATTATTGTTCATCATTTTGATAAAAAACTTCTATGAGTCGGTTTTTCCCATTGGTTGCGGTTAATTTCACAACAAAATAAGGAGGAGAAAAATATACCAAAAATCGGTCACCCCATTCAATGACTGTAAAAGAAGTTGGGGAGAAATATTCCTCAATTCCCAACAGCTCAACATCCTGCCAACTTTCAAGACGATAAAAATCCATATGATTGAGAGTGTAAACTGGTCCTGAATATTCTTTGATTAATGCAAAACTGGGACTCATTACGTCACGACTCGGTATGCCCAGTGCTTGGGCGATACCCTTTGTAAAATAGGTTTTCCCAGCACCTAATCGGCCAGACAAAAGGATCGGAATTCCTGGTTGAAAATATTTCTGAGTGAATTGACCAGCAATTTTCATGGTTTCCTTTTCACTGAAAGATAAATGACGATCAAGAAGGGTCATACCACTATCCGATTTTTAATCCTATTAAAACTACAAAGAATTTCATGGGGAATAGTTTCCGCCCAGGCAGCCATCTCTTCCGCTCGTATTTCATCGGCTCCATCTGGTCCAAGAATTGTCACTAAGTCTCCCCTTTTTACATCAGGAATGTCGGAAACATCGACCATCATTTGATCCATAGAAATTACCCCTAAGCATTTCGCCCGTTGTCCTTTAATTAAAACCTCCATTCGGTTCGAAAGGCGACGCAAAAGCCCTTGTGCATAGCCAATAGGAATTACTGCCAGTCGAGTTTGACGTTGAGTAATATAGGTTCCTCCGTACCCGATACAACATCCAGAAGGAAGATTTTTAAGATGTTTGACCCGGCTTCGTATTCTCATCACAGGTGACAAACCAAGCGATCGGGCTGGTGAAGGATCCTGTATTGGCGAAACACCAAAAAGAGCAATACCCACTCTTACCATATCTAAATGATAATCTGGAAAAAAAAGGAAGCCAGCACTGTTACAGCAATGCTTTTCTAAATTTTGAATTGGGATTTGGTTTAAATGCGAGATTTTTTGTAAAAAATTTTGAAAAACTTCAAATTGCTGATGGGTATAATTAGGATTATTTTCAGAACTTGCAAAGTGGGTCATGACACCTCTTAAATGTAAATAGGGATGATGACCAATTTGAGCGATGAGTGATTCATTCAGTTCTTCCGGTAGAAAACCCATTCGACCCATCCCAGTATCAACTTTTACGTGAAATTCAAGGACTTGTTGATTGGTTTGAACAGCAGAATTTAACCTGTCCCATTCTTCTTGAGAAGAAAGAGTGGGTGTCAAGTGATTTTTAAATATTCCTGGGATTTCTTGGTCAATAAATCCTCCCAATAAATAGATGGTTCCTTTTATTCCTATTTGACGAAGGGCTTCACCTTCTTGAACGGTTGCAACTCCAAAGCGATTCATACCCCACTTTTGAAGGAGTAAAACACTTTCTAAACCGTGCCCATAGGCATCTGCCTTCACGACACCGATTATTCGAGAAGCATCGGGAATGGTTAGATGTTGTTGAATTCTTTGAAAATTTGTATAGAGTGATTGTGAATCAATCTCCATCCACAAAGGGTATTCGATATTCACAGTTTTTAACCACCTTTATCGCATAGGGTAGATAAGCTGCTAAGTCACTGGCAAGAAGTTGATAAGACTGTTTTTGATATAAATCAGCTGATAATCCGTGAAGAAATACTCCAGTCACGGCGCTGATGAACGGAGATTTACCCTGGGCTAATAAGGAAGCAATGATTCCAGTTAAAACATCCCCACTCCCAGCCGTAGCGAGATTGGGATTTCCTGTTGGGTTTATGGCAATTTCTCCCTCAGGAGATACAACTATCGTTCCTGGGCCCTTTAATACTGTGATACAGCCAAAATATTGAGACAAAGCACAGCTTGCGGCGATACGGTTTTCAGCGATTGAAGAAGTTTCGCGATTAAGGAGTCGTCCCATTTCTCCTTCATGAGGAGTAAGAATCCAGCCTGTTAAGCGATTCTTCCAGAATTCCCGATTGGTGGCTATAGCATTTAAAGCGTCGGCATCGATAACCCCTTTGACTGGAGATTTTTCAATCACTTTTTCAATAAAATATTTGGTTGCCGAAGATGAGCCCAATCCAGGACCAATAGCAATTGAACGGCATTTCCGCTGTGAGATTGCTTCACATATTTCATCAGCGTGATGAGGTAAGTATTTCCATTGGGTATTTTTTTGATTCGAAGAAAGAATGAAGCTCACTACTTCAGGAATGAAGGTCTTCACTAAGGGTGCTAATGATGGGTTGGTTGCCCAAATAACCATCCCTGCTCCGCTTCGATAAGCTGCTTGACAGGTCAGAAGGCCAGCTCCAGTCATGGCAGGACTTCCGGCAACAACCATAACTACCCCGGAACTGATCTTATTACTGAGAAAAGTTTTATCGGGTAAAAATGGACGAATAAAATCAGGGGTAATTAAAAAACCTTCCTGGGGAATATCCCTATTTTCTCGATTAAAGGGAATTCCAATATCGGTTAGATGAATTCTTCCACAATATTCACGAGCAGGAGCAACGAAGAGACCCCTCTTTAACATTCCTAAAGTAATAGTATGGTGGGCTTTCACCGCCGTTCCCATAACTTTCCCCCAGGTTGCGTCAATACCTGAAGGAACGTCTACGGCAATAACCAACGATTCTTTTGTATCATTTATTGCATTGATAACTTCTTGAAAAACTCCCTCAACGTTTTTCGATAAACCAGTCCCAAATAAGGCATCGATGATGAGAGTGTTTTGAGGAAAACGAGGTGAATTTCCTGGGAATACCCTCTGAATGGGCAAACCGATTCGCTGGCAGATTTCATAATTTAAAGCGGTATCATCCTTCAATCGTTCGGGATTACCGACTAAAAAAATGGTTATAGGAAATGACGGAAAGCGAAGGTTGAGATGACGGGCAATAACCAATCCGTCTCCACCATTGTTTCCCGGACCACAAACCACTGCAACTTGGTTCCATGGTTTTTCCAATTCAATGTGACTTATCTTTTCGACAATATTTCTTCCAGCATTCTCCATAAGCAACTGAGTTGGAATCCGGTAGGATTCGACCAACTTTTTTTCCAGTTTTTGCATGGATTCGGAAGTGATAAGATTCATTGTTCAACCTCGGTATTTTCGAAGTTTCTTCCCACTCCAACCGCGATAGCTACGACCATCTCGGCTGTGTGGGAAAGGGATAATGATATATTTTCAAACTTTTGTTTTAATCGTTTTTCGGAAAAATCAACCCAGGGTTTTCCGGAAGGGTGATGAAAAACCTGAATATGTTTCCAATTTGGGTTCAATCCGTTTTGGAGACAAATTTTCTTAACAGCTTCTTTTATGGCAA
This sequence comes from Candidatus Atribacter fermentans, assembly GCA_012517485.1. Lineage (GTDB taxonomy): Bacteria > Atribacterota > Atribacteria > Atribacterales > Atribacteraceae > Atribacter > Atribacter fermentans. Next base: position 8,301 of record JAAYUT010000049.1, on the reverse strand, counting down.
AGAGAGAAGCGACTCCTTCTACAAAACGTCGCTCGCTCCCACCACAGTAATATTCGAGTTCAGCTGGAGTGGCTATTCGGTTTACAAACCTTTCACCACATCGACTAAGGGTTTTTTTCACCTTCAAGAGGTTGATAAGATCGATACCAATGTAAATTTTTGGGTTCATCCGGCCTCTTCTTTTTCTTTCTTGGCTTTTTGTATGATACCTTCAGCGATTTGAGCTGGAACTTCTTCATAATTAGAAAAAGTCATTTTGTAGGATCCTCTACCTTGAGTAAGGGAGCGAAGATCAACTGAATAACGGAAAATTTCAGCTAAAGGGACATTGGCTCGAATGAGTTGGGAGCCGTCCTGGGGATCCATTCCTAAGATTCTTCCTCGCCGACTATTAATATCTCCAATTACATCTCCCATGTATTCTTCTGGAACGGTGATTTCAAGATTCATGATTGGTTCAAGAAGTACCGGATTACATTCCAGGCATCCTTTTTTTAAAGCCATTGAACCGGCAATTTTAAACGCCATATCAGATGAATCAACCGGATGGAAGGATCCATCATAAACTGTGACCCGGATATCGATGATTGGATAACCGGCTAAAACCCCTTCCATCATCGCTTCCTGAACCCCTTTTTCGACAGAGGGAATATAATTTCGAGGAATTGCTCCACCAACAATTTTATCTACAAATTCAAAACCCTTCCCTCGAGGAAGTGGCTCGAGCTCCAGCCAACAATGACCGTATTGTCCTCTTCCTCCTGATTGTCTCTTATATTTCCCTTCTACCTTGGTTGTTCCTTTAATGGTTTCCTTATAGGGAACTTTTGGAATGGCTAAACCAACTTCTACTCCAAATTTTCGTTTCATTTTCTCAATTAATACATCGAGGTGGATGTCCCCATATCCGTAGAGAACATCTTCTTTGGTATCAGGATCGCGGACCTCTTTGATGGTAGGGTCTTCTTCCAACATACGGCTGATTCCTAAACTGATTTTATCTTCATCGCCACGCCCCAGAGGCTTAATGCTTGACAAATAATTCGCTTCTGGATATTCCAGATTGGCAAAAACGATTGGTTTTTCCTTTTCTGATAGAGTATCGCCGAGGTAGATTTCATTGATTTTAGCAATGGCACCCATGTCTCCTGGACCAATTTCAGTGACTGACTCTTGGTATTTACCTCGAAGAGTGAGCAATTGGCCAACTTTTTCTTCGGCATCGCGGGAGGCATTGTATAAACGGGAATCAGAAGTTAATTTTCCGGAAAAAACCCTTACTAAGGCTAATTTCCCTACATAAGGATCGCTGATTATTTTATAGACATAAGCCGAAAAAGGCTCGGTTTCGCTGCATTTTCTTTCAACCCCTTCATTCGTTTTCGGATTTATTCCTTGAATGGGAGGACGATCAAGTGGTGATGGGGCATAGTGACATATTGCATCCCCGAGGAGAGACACGCCTCGATCGGTTAAACCAGATCCACACAACACTGGAAAAAGCTTTCGTTGAAGAATTGCTTGACGAAGGGTTTCCTTCAGGAGTTCGGGATCGATTGCTTGTCCTTCCAGATACATGTTTAATAATTCATCATTGGTTTCGGCAATATTTTCGACTAAAAAATCATGTATTTCTTGAGCACGAGTTTGAAGATCAGCCGGTATTGCATCTTCTTTGAATGATTTTCCATCGTTTTGGAAGTACAGTGCTTTCATAGCTAAAACATCGACAACACCTTGAAAGTTACTTTCTTTGCCTATCGGAATGTTAAGTGGAGTTGCTTTTGAAGAGAGCTCGTTTTGTATTTCCCCTAAGACTTTATCAAAATTAGCACCGTCTCGATCCATCTTGTTGATGAAAAGGAAAACTGGGAGTTGATTTTTTTCTAAATAGGCCCAACTCCGCTCTACACCAACTTCAACTCCAGAAACTCCACAAACAGGAATTAATCCACAATCGACTGCACGGAGAGCACCTAAAACATTTCCGACAAAATCCGCGTATCCGGGAGTATCTATTAAATTGATTTTTTTTCCCTGCCATTCAAATGGGAGTACCGAGAGATCAATTGATATTCCTCTTTTTATTTCTTCTGGTTCCCAATCAGATACAGTATTTCCTTCTTCGACTTTTCCCTTTCGAGAGATGAGTCCCGAATGATAAAGCAATGCTTCGGCAAGAGTTGTTTTTCCTGCACCTGCATGTGAAAATAATCCAACATTTCGAATGTCTTTACTGTCATACTTTTTCAAATTAATTTCCTCCCTTCACCGTCTTTTCATTATCAATTGGTTTTATTTCTTCAAGGATAGTAACGGGTGTGGCATCTCCTGGTAAGGACTGCTCGGTGTGAATAATAGAAGTCTCTGTTGAATGATCCCACAACTTGAGCCAGCTATATCCTTCTTGGGCATAATTTTCACTCAGGAGATAAAACCAAAGTGCAATAGCAAAACCAAGAGCATACCATTTGATTTCCCGATCATGATGGTACCAGGTTTTCATTTTTTTCCAACTTTTTTTAAAAAGGTTAACGATATATGATATTTTAATCATACTTTGCGATAGAGAATTTTAAGCATTTTTTTCAAGGTGTTGGTTTCAATATCCCAGGCCATCTTTCCCTGAACAGCGATCGATATCTTACCAGTACTTTCCGAAACCACCAAAGAGAGTGCATCAGTTTGCTCAGTAATGCCTATTCCAGCTCGATGTCGGGTTCCGACTAACTTTTTAACCTCAGTTTTTTCTACTAAGGGGAGAATGCACCCAGCAGCGATAATCCGATTTTCTTTAATAATGATTGCTCCATCGTGCAAGGGTGATTCGGTTAAAAAAATAGAATAAACTAATTCAGATGAGAAAATGGCATCAATTGCTATGCCAGTTTGAAGAAAATCTCGTAAATCATTGTTTCTCTCCAACACAATCAAGGCTCCAACTTTCTTGCGAGAGAGAGTTTGGCAGGCAAGGGCAATTTCATCAATAAACTTGGTTCGATCTTCTTCACTGTGAAAAAAAAAACGGGATGCGCTATCGGGGCGGTGATAGGCCCGATTGACATAGAGACGGCGAAGCTCAGGTTGAAAAACAATAAAAGCTCCACCGATATAAGCAATAAGAATAACCTTCCAAATGAAATTTAACTCTTTTAGTCCTGAAAAATTGGCTATACCGGCAATTACAAAAAAGACCATGAGGAATCGTAAAACCGAATAAAGTGAAGAGCCCTTCGTGATTGAAAACAATCGAAATGATAAATACAAAATTAGAAAAAGTTCGATTGTCCATCGCCAGTATACCGAAAGATTCAAAAGATAATTCCTCCGCTAACTCATGATCAATGCCAACAAAGCCTTTTGGGCATGGAGACGGTTTTCGGCTTCATCAATTACAACCGAGTGGGGACCGTCCATGACCTCATCAGTAATTTCCAAGTTTCGGTGGGCTGGCATACAATGGAGGACGATCGCATCAGGTTGAGCTTTATCAAGGATATTTTGGTTAACCTGTAGTCCTTGAAAATGACGAATCCTTTCCTCTAGTTCATTTTCTTTTCCCATGCTTGCCCAGACATCGGTATAGATAACGTCGGCATCCTGAGCAGCTACCTCTGGATGATCCTCGTGGATAATGATTGCTCCTGATTCACGCCCTTTCTCCTGAGCCCAATCCCATATTTCGGTGAGTGGTTGATAATTGTTTGGAGAGCAGATGGTGAGATTGAGACCCAAGACTCCCGCTGCAACGAGCCAAGAATGACAAACATTGTTACCATCACCAAAATAGGATATTTTTAGACCCTTTATCGTTCCCTTTTTTTCCAAAATAGTCAACAGATCTCCTAAAATCTGACAGGGATGATGGAGATCAGACAGTCCGTTAATAATTGGTATTTGTGCATATTTTGCCATCTGGATAAGATTATCATGGCTAAAGGTACGAATCATGATCGCCTCAACCATACGATCGAGGACCATGGCTACATCCTTTATTGCTTCCCGTTTTCCTAATCCGACTTCTTGGGGACCTATATACATTGCTTTTCCACCTAATTGATGGATGGCCATTTCAAAAGAAACCCGGGTCCGTAAAGATGGTTTTTCAAAAAGCATAGCCAGGGTTTTTCCGGATAGGATTTCGATTTTCTCCCCCATCATCCAGCGTCTCTTTAAGGCAATTGCTGTTTCTAAAAGATAATAAATTTCGGCAGCTGAATAATCGGATAGACTTAAGAAATCTCTTCCTTTAAATACCCACTTCATAATACCCATCCTTTCTATTCAATATAGCGTTTTTGAATATAGGGCGATAAAAATGCCCGAAGTACTGTTCCATATCCAGCTTGAAACCGGACTAAATCACCAATCCGAAAATCATGCCGACTTTCCTCACAATCTAAAACTAAGTAATTGCTGGTTGCACCAACTATTGTAACATTTCTATCTTTGAAAAATAACTGTGTGTCATCAATGTCTTGAAGACCGATTGCGACTAAGGCTCGTTTCCGGGGATAATTTTTTTCACAAGAAATCTCGCAAACTCGGCCAAAGGCATCAAATCCTCGATTTGATGAGTCAGGTTTTTTGCTTTTTATTTCGACAATTTCTGCTTCGATATGGAATGCTCCTTGTTGTAACCAGCTGAGATTTCTTTTTCTGCTCATATCACTCCCGAAGAGAAAGGCTTCTCCGCAACGAATCTGATCCACCTTGGGAGTGTGATTGTAGTCCTCCCAAAGAGAAAAGAAAGTCGTTCCACCAACTGAGACAAAAAGATGGGGATTATGAAAGATAGGTTTGAGTTGATTTCGTAATGAACATAATTGCTCAAGGGTTGATATTTGAGGGAGAACTCCACTCAAACAAGCTAAGGAGGTTCCAATGCCAATAATTGCAATATGATCTAAAGAAGCGATCTGCTTTATATTTTCGAGGACTTCTTCGGGAAGAAATCCTTCCCTTCCATCACCGGTTTCGATAGCCAGAATAACAGATGGTTGAGCATGAAGTTGTTTCGCTTTCTCAGAAAAAAGGTTGAGAATTTCCAGCTGAGAAACCATAGGAATTATTTGATTCTCAATAATTGCTTCGATTTCTTCTTTCATGGGAAGACGTATCAATTGATATTGGGCTTTGTTCCCAAAACGATCAATTAATTTCAGGAGGTTGGATAAATTGGAGTCAGCAAATGACCGAATTCCCGCATCAAATAGGAGGTCGGTTATTTTGTAGTCAGCACAAAAACCTTTGGTGACAGCAACTGGTTCGAGCATCCACTCAGAACATTTTTTTTGGAGGGCATCAATATTTTGTTTCAGTTTAGATAAGTTAATCTCAAGAAGTGGATACAACCCAACCACCACCAACACCTTTTCTATTATGACTGCTTATCTTGAAAAATTGAAATACACCTGAAACAAAAAGAGCCCCCAGACCTCGGGGGCTCCAATAAATAAAATTCTACCGTTTAGAGAACTGAAAACGAGCCCGGGCAGCGCGTTGACCATATTTTTTCCGCTCTTTCATGCGAGGGTCACGAGTCAAAAGGCCAGCTTTTTTAAGGATCGGTTTCAAATTTTCATCAATTTTGACCAGTGATCTGGAAATTCCCAATGCCATAGCCCCTGCCTGACCACTTAACCCTCCACCTTCTACCGTGACAATGACATTAAAGCGATTATTACTTCCAGTCAAAGACAATGGACGGGTGGCTAATATTTGGAGTACTGGTTGAGGAAAATAATCTTTTAATTCTCTGCCATTTATAGCGATTTGACCATTCCCCAAAGTTAACCATACCTTAGCGATCGATGTTTTTCTTCTCCCGGTTGCGTAATATTTCATATCCATGCTCACATCATTCACTCCTTAAATTAAGAGGAATCGGGTTTTGGGCTGCGTGGGGATGGGAATCACCAGAATAAACTTTCAATTTATTGATGATACGGTTTCCCAGTTTATGATGGGGAATCATCCCCCATACTGCCTTACGAATCACTTCCTCGGGTTTTCTTTTCATTAAATGCTCCAGGGTTTCTTCTCGAAAGCCGGAGGGATAACCGGTGTGATGTCGATATACTTTTTTGGAAAGCTTTTTTCCAGTAACTCGAACTTTGTCAGCATTGATAACAATAACAAAATCGCCGGTATCAAGAAAGGGCGTAAACATTGACTTGTTTTTCCCTAACAAGATTTTGGCGATTTGGCAGGCCATTCTACCCAGTACTAAATCCTGGGCATCAACGACATACCATTTTTGCTGAATATTTTTAAATGATGGAATATATGTTTTTGGAACCATAAACACCTTCTCCTCCGCGCATATTAGAACACATGAATTTTAATGAACGTTCCGCTAAATGTCAAGTGCTTAACGATTATATCACAGCCTGTCAAATGATACACTCTCTTCTCTTCCTTTTTTCAAATTTATTGTTAAGTGTTAATCTGGTTTCTCAATTCATGAATTCATATTTGGTTTTTTCATTAATCGCGCCATGATAAGTAAAAGTAACCATCCTAATAAGGCTGGCATGGTATACCATAGAATTGCTGTTCGAAGATTAGTAAAATCAGCAAGGACTCCAAACAAGCCCGGCCCAAAAGCATTGGTAAGAGTCATAAATCCCATCAGGAATCCAAATCCCATCCCCTTTCCTATTGAACTGGTGAGAGTGGAAACATAAATATTTTGAACGGGTGAAAAACCTAACCAAAAACCTCCCAAGAGGAAGAGAAGAATATATACCAGTAAAAGCTGATGAGAAATAGCCAATAAGAAAATTATCGGTGCAATCATTCCTGACAAAAAAAGCAATATGATCACTTGGTTGTAACGGTCGGATAAAATGCCAAAGGTAAGAGTAAAAATCATACCACCGAGAAATATGAATCCAGTTCCATAATTCGCGATCGCAATAGGAAGATGGAATTCTCGAACTAAGTAAGTTGGAGCAAAATTGACAATAGCAGTAATGCTGAGGATTCGAAGTGATAAACCAATAAAAAAGAGAGAAAAGATTTTTAGGGAAAAACCGGATGTTGTTTTTGTGCTTTCGGTTCGATCCGATGACCTCGAATGAGTTTGGGTGGGAAACGGCTTTCGGATGAAGAGAAAAGCCAACCAAATTCCAGGAATAGCAGTAAGGAAGAAAATTCCACGCCAATCTACCATTTGGAGAAGTGAACCGAAAATGAAGAAAACTCCTAAAATTCCCACTACTCCCCAAAATTCAAAAAATCCATAAATTTTACCCCTTTTTTCCTGGGCATTTTCATCAACGGTTGCGTACATAGAAGGATGATAGGTACTTACGCCAATAGCAGCTAATAATAAAGTTACAACTAAGGTACTTACAGTATGACTAAACCCCGATAAAAAGAAACCGACCGAAGCCAAAATAAAACCCAAACTCATAATCGAATATCGGGAAAAACGATCGGAAAAATGTCCAAAAATTAGTGAAAAAGCGGCTATGGTTAAAAGAAAGGAAGTTAAGATGCCGCCAGCCCAGCCATAACCAAGATCAAACTCAACAAGAATAACTGGAAGCACCGATGGTATGACAAACCAATAAATATCATTTACAGCATGACTTGCGTGACTGAGCGTAGTGAAGTTTTTGATTGGATTTCATCCCCTTTCATGTTCGTTGATAATTAAGTTGAGTACCTTCATGTGGCATAGTGATTATCTATCCTGTAAATACTGGAACGTTTTTTAAGGTAATATTTTTGAGAAATTAATCAGGATCTCATCCTGGGCTTTTACCCTCATCCTGGTCTTCTCCCATCAAGGGAGAAGGAACGAATTCTTTTTCCTTCGCTCCTCCATTGGAGAAGCATTATTCCTTTTTTCCCTCTCCTCTGGTGGGGAGAGGTGTAGGTGAGAGAGTTATCTATTTTCATCCCCAACTGGCGCTGTGAATGCAGCATGATCGTCTGTCCCGAAAATACCAGAATGAGTAAAAAAGTAATAAAACAAAAAATTGAAAGGCACACCCCCCTGAATCCCCCCTCAATAGGGGAATAAATTCAACAATTCCCCTCCGTGGAGGGGTGCCGCTTTCGCGGCGGGGAGGGTGCCTTTCATCAGTCATCCTGAGCGGTGCTTTCCCGCGTGAGGATCTCATCTGACACCGAAGGTGTCATCCTGAAGCTTCGTATTCAGAAGCCATGAGGACCTCATCTTTTCAATTCTTTTTATTCTTTTCCTCTTCCCTGGTGTGAGAGGATGAAAGGAGTGAGAATCCCGAGCATCTTTTCCAGGTTTAATTTAAAAATATCCAACCTGGATCT
>JAAYUT010000375.1 GCA_012517485.1 Candidatus Atribacter fermentans | reverse complement strand
GGTCTTTTCCCAAATACCAATCAAAAACCAAGTATCCAGTATGACACAATCACTCCCAACATGGTTGTCTGTGATGTTATTCCGAATCCACCTTATACCCAATTTTTAAAAGAAGCTCAAAAAAGAGGAGCTAAAATTCTTGACGGCTTGGGAATGTTGGTTTACCAGGGAGCAATTGCTTTTAAACTCTGGACTGGTTCGGATGCTCCAATAGAAATTATGAAAAAATCCTTATCAAAAGAATTTGGAATATAATCATTCCTCAACCCAGTTTCAATTGATATATTTCTTTCGGATTTTCGTAGAGAATCCGACGAGCATATTCGATTGCGGTTTTTTCGGTAAAATATCCTTCTTCAACTTTTTGGCTTAAAACTCGGGCTAAACAATGAAGAACCAAACTCACTTTTCCATAAGCCCATTCTATTGAATAGGCATCAGTAGCAATGGCAATCCACTTGTTGGAAGGAAGGGATTCTATTCTTTGAGAAATTAATTGTTCAATCATATTCGGTATCAAAGTATGCCACCAAAAACCGAGTAAACTCACATTGGGTAGCATTCTAGCAATAATGGTAAATTCTTGAGCCATCGAAAGCGATGCAAACATTAAACTCATTGAAATCTTCGGGAAATCCTTAAAGACCCCTACGAGGTCAAGACTTAATTGATGATTATTCCAAACATAGGATTCGCCATATCTCATTCCTGGACGAGCCCAATATGCTCCAATAACAAATTGTGCTGGCGTTCCAATGCTATGGAGCGCTTCCAAATAGCGGTTCTTCTCCCAAATATTTGATAAAAAACTTAAATAAAACGAACACCACCTCCTTTTCTAACCTTCAACTAGAATCTTCTAAAACCATGAATAAGTTATTTTCCAATACTAAATATGCCAATAATTCTATGAAATTTCTTTCATAATTTTTTCAATTTTTTTCACTACTGCATGAATTTCTTCGTCACTGGAATTAATATTGATTCCAAAACCTGAACCTAAACCTTTATCAACAACACCAACACTAATATTGATTGCCCGATCAAGGATGTCATCGGTCTGAGGAAGCATATGAGCATAATATTGAATTTCTTTTCCGTAAGCCGGACATTCATAAGGGCAGGGATAGAGGGTTGAAGTTTTCTTTTGTAAAATTTGTTCCATATTGTTATAAACATGCCAACCAGAATGAGCAATAGTTTTCGTTCCTACTCTTTCACCGAAGGTATCAGCCGTAGCTTTATCCTTAAAAAGCAAAGTAAGTAAAGTCGCACATTCCCCATTTTGGTCGTTTATGGTTCTAAAACCGATATCCGGAATCATTGATAATGCGGTTTTTAACTTCGCTTTCTTTTCTCGAAGCGTGTTGAGGATTTTATCTACTTTTCGAACTTGGGCTAAAGCGAATGCTCCAGTCAATTCATTCATTCGAAGGTCTAAACCAACAATGCTTCTTTTCCCAATTTCTACACCAGCCCGCATGGGTTTATGGCCTTGATCATGAAAACCAAAAGCCCGTTCATAATAATCATCGTTATTCGTCACTACCATACCACCATCGCCAGCAGTGATCGTTTTAAAAACATTGAGAGAGAAAGCAGCAATTTCTCCAATACTCCCAACTCTTTTCCCTCGGAAGGATGCCCCAGCAGCTTGGGCACAGTCTTCAATAACCAATAAACCATGCCGACGGGCGATATCCATGATGGCATCCATCTGGCATGGATTTCCCAGCATATGCACTGGCATGATGGCTTTTGTCTTGTTGGTAATCCTTTTTTCAACATCAACAGGATCAAGAGTCAGTGATTCATCAATTTCGGCTAACACAGGAATAGCTCGGGATACAATAATGCTTGAAATAGAAGCAATAAATGTATACCCAGGAACGATGACTTCGTCACCCGGTCCAATACCAAGGGCAGCCAAACAGGTAAGCAAAGCACTGGTTCCACTGTTCACCGCAACAGCATGCTTAACCCCGATTAGTTGAGAAAATTCTTGTTCTAAAGTAAATACTTTCTTTTTAAAGTTGGGATCGTCTTCTGAGCCATAACGGAAAAGATACCCGGACTCAAGAACATCCATCACTTCTTTCTTCTCTTCTTCACCAATGACATATGAACCTGGTCCTCCAAAAGTTGGTTTTATCGTCATAATATATCCTCCTTTATCGAATAACTTTAACCCATTTTCCTTTTTGATGACTTTCTGCAATGGCATCAACGATACAACTAATATCATATCCATCATGAAAAGTTGCATAATCAGGTTTTTTGTTGAGTGATTTTTTTGTATTAAGAATTGAACGATAATAAGCCAGTAGACTGTTTTTTATACTATCCAACCAACCTTCAGGATGTCCGCCGGGTGCGATGGTATATTCCCGACATTTTGGATCAAGCTGGTTGGGATCCCTCATTAAATAAACATTCGGTTGACTACGGTAACCAATCCACATTCGATCTCCTTCTTCTTGATTCCAATAAAAGGACTTGACAGATCCATTAATTTCAATATTGAAATAACATTTTCTTCCTGCACAAACCTGAGAAACGTAAAAAACTCCGCTTGCACCATTTTCTAAGCGAATCAAAACTGCTCCCCAGTCTTCTGATTGAACCGGTATTTCTTCGTAATCAGTAAGATCGCGGTCTTCTCGAAAAGTTTCGATATTTTTCGATTTTTTTCGTATTGGTATTACCGTCGATAAATCAGCAAATACTTCAGTAATTTTGAGACCAGTAATGGTTTGAGCGAGGTCACACCAGTGTGATCCAATGTCCCCTATTGCTCGGGTTACTCCACCAAACTTTGGTTCAACTCGCCAATTGTAATCTGTTTCATAAAAAAGCCAATCTTGTAAATAGGAACCGTGGATTAAATTAATTTTCCCTAGTTCTCCTTTCTGGACCCGGTGTTTCATGTCTTGGATCAAAGGATACATCCTATAATTGAAATTGACACCATGCACGACTTGATGTTTTTCGGCTAATTCCAACATTTTGCCTGATTCGAAACGATTCATGCCTAAGGGCTTTTCGGAGAAGATGTGTTTTCCAGCTTGAATAATGGCGGAGTTGATTTCCATATGAAGATGATTAGGTGTACAGTTATGAACAACTTGAACATCTGGATCATTGATGAGGTCATAGTAGTTGCTATAGGCACGAGGGATAAAAAAATCAGCTGCTTTTTTGCGTGCTAATTCTTCATTCGCTTCGGCAACCGCCACCACTTCGACAAAACCCAAACGTCTTAATGCATCGATGTGTACCGATCCAACAAATCCGGTACCAATTATTCCAGCCTTGATTTTTTCCATAATTCCCTCCTTTTCTTTTTCATTTTTATTCATATGTTTTTATTGAATAACTTCCAATAAAGAGAGCATTGAGGCTCCAAGTGCCACTGACCAGTCATCCAAAGAAGAAATCTTCATTTCTAACTTTTGACTGAGTGCCGATAAAGCATTCTTTTTAATAATATGTTGGATTGGATCAATTAATAATTGATTCGCATGTTTTAACCGACCCACAAAAATAATCAGAGGTATACCAGTAAAATTGATTACTTGAGCGGCAACAGCTCCGATACGTTCACCCGATTCAGTTATCAACCGATAACTCAATTTATCTCCTTTTCTCGCTTCATTAATAATATTCTCAATATTTATCTCTTGATTATGCAAGCTCGATTGTACTCCATTTTCAATATACTTTTTGGCATTACGGACAATTGCGGAAATTGATGCAAATACTTCTAAACATCCCCGGTTTCCACAACCACAGGAAGGACCATTTTCATCAACTATAAAGTGTCCAATTTCTCCCGAAATACCAAAAGGACCTCGATAAATTTTGCCATCTAAAACCATTGATAGACCGATCCCCACGTCAAGATAAAAAAATAAAAAATTTTTTAAATTTCTTGCTACTCCCTGAGTTTGTTCAACATAGGCAACAGTTCTACATACATCATCTAAATAAACTGGAAGGTTGAATTTTTCTTCAAGATATTTTTTTACTGGAAAATCATCTAAATCTTCCCGTTGAGGAGAACAAAGTGATGTACCAGTCACTGTTTCAACTATGCCAGTGCTGGCAATACCAATTGTTTTTATATTCTCGTTATCGTTTAAAATATTTTTTATTTGATCTTCCAGATTTTTCTTAATTGGTTCGTTTTTTTGAACTTTTATCGTTCCACTTTGAAATATATCCCCAACACAATTGGATATAACCCAGTTAATATAGGAATCTCCCAGTTCGATTCCTAATGCTTTGCCAAAATTGGGATTGATACTGATCAATCGTGCCGGTCTTCCCCCGGTCTTTTTGTCCCAGCCATTTTCAGCTACTTTACCTTCTAATATTAACCTATCAACAAACTTTGCTACGGTAAGGATTCCAATACCGGTTGCTTTCGATAAATCATTCCTGGAAAGAGGTCCATTTTCTTTTATTATTCGATAAATTAACTCTAATTTCGGAAGACTTTTCAAGTATTTTCTCACTATCAGGGAAAAATACCCCTAATTTTTTTGGCTTTAACTACACGATCAATCGCCAGCATGTATGCGGCTATTCTCAGATTAACACCTCTCTGCTGGTGAATTGACCACACTTCATTGAAAGCTCTTTTCATTATTTTCATTAATAATTCATTGACTTCGCTCTCATCCCACATCAGTGATTGAATATTTTGCACCCACTCGAAGTAAGAAACCACCAAACCACCAGCATTGACTAAAATATCTGGAATCACAATAATATTTCGGGATTCTAATATTTCATCAGCATCAACTAAAGTTGGTCCATTAGCAGCTTCAGCGATTATTTTGGCATTTAACTTTTTTGCAACAGAAGCAGTGATTTGGTTTTCTTTAGCAGCTGGTATAAAAAGATCAACCGGAAAGTAGAAAATCTCTTCTTTGGGAAATTCTGTTACACCTGGGGCTTTATATCCATTGATTGTTTTCTGAGGGTTGTTGTTTACATATTTAATGAGGTCGTCAATATCCAAACCAGATGCTTGATACAAACCACCACTTATATCACAAACAGCGATAATCTTCGATCCTTGATGAGCAAGAAGTTGGGCTAAGATGCTACCAACTTTTCCAAAACCTTGTATGGCGACTTTGGCATTAACCAGTGAAAATCCCAACAAAGGAGCTATATCATTAATGACATAAACTACACCTCGACCGGTCGCTCCTTGTCTTCCCAAGGTACCCCCGATCTCCAGGGGTTTTCCAGTAACAACTCCAGGGACTGAATACCCTTTGAACATGCTATAGGTATCCATAATCCATCCCATAACTTCGTCATTGGTGTTAATATCAGGAGCTGGAATATCTTTTTCTGGACCAATAAGCGGAAGGATCATTGCCGTATAACGACGAGTGATGCGTTTTAACTCTTCTCTTGACAAATGTGATGGATCACAACAAATAGCACCCTTAGCACCTCCGAAAGGGATATTTACAACAGCACTTTTCCAGGTCATCAAAGCTGCTAAGGTTTTTACAATCGTTATATTCACATCAGTCGAATATCTCAGTCCACCCTTACATGGTCCTCGACTACTTGAGTGTTGAACCCGATATCCAGTAAAAACTTCTATGTGACCATTATCCATGACGACTGGTATAGAAACGGTTAACTCCCTTTCTGGATAACTAAGCGCAACATAGTCATCATAATTCAAACCCAGGTTTTTTGCTGCTTTGTCAAGATTAAAAAGCATATTTTCATACGAATCAAAAATTGCTTTATCCATTTTTTGATTTCCCTCCAAAAATGATTTAAATCAATTCTTCATTGAAGGAGATCCTAGTTACATATATTTTTATTGCTATTTCAACCTTTCTAATCAAATATTAAATTACTTTAATAAAATAATAAATTTACCAAAATCATAAGTCAATCCTATTAATATGTTTATTTTGAATAATTAGCAAAGTTATTTGGGAATACTTCTTCTATTATATGAAATAAAGAAGATGATCTCTCATTGAGAGTGAAAATTTTAAGTTTTAAAGCATTGATATATGATAAATGATAAAAAAGGAATCTCTCTTGAACGGCATGACTATCATCCCAACTGGGGATAGATATTTATTTTTCCACCTGAAATTTTCGGGATCATCTTTTCGGTAAAAAAAGAGATTAAGGATGAGTTTTTTGCATTGTTCTAAATCTTTGGTTTCATGGTTTTCATTCTATTATTGAGACGCCAAACCAATTAAATATTCCACAATTAACCTAAAAGCTTCTTCTCCCCATTCTTTTGTAGCCTTGATAGCATCTTTTGTATACCAGGGGAAATCTGGATTGAAGTATTGCATCTTAACTGTTTCAGGATAGGAAGCCATCATAAGGGATGTTTCTAATTTTCCAGCATGGTCATAACCCATCTTTTTCTGAATCTCAGGACTCATTAAAGGTACAACCTGAATCCAATTAAATGGATTTTCATTGGTTTGAAGATTATTATAGTAATCTGACATTTTTTCTAAGCCCAACCATCCTTTTCCACGTTCTTTTTCTAATAATTGAAAAATGAGTGATACTGATGCCTTTTTAAAGGCTAAAGCTTCTGGCATCAATTGACCCATTTCATATTGATGATGGATGACCACAAAAATTTGACGAAAGCCGTTCTCTAAAAATCCACTTAGAACATCATTTACCTGTTTTTCAAACTGATCCACATCAACATCGATAGTTCCCCTTTCGGGACCGGCAACGGCAAAACTGGCAGGTCCAAACCAAATAGGGGGTGTAACCACACAATCGATTTTCTTTTCAACTTCATCAAGAGCTTTGATAACTACCAAGGTATCTACACCCAATGGCAAGTGTTCGCCATGGTATTCAATCGTTCCAGCCGGAATGTAAAGAGGCCAATGTTTTTGAATTGCATAAGTAAAGTCATGACCAGTCATGAGGTGCAACTTCATGAATCAAATCTCCTTTCATGATTTAATAATTCTGATACCAAACGCAAGGAGTCCAAATCAGCATCAGGTGGAATTTGATCAGCAGATCCAGCAATAAACCTTGGATTTCTTTGCCATTGTTCTATCACTCTATTCGTTTGTTTTATCAAATCTTTCTGAGTAAAAAATGGGGTAAACATAACTGCTGGAATGCCTCCCCATAAAATAATATTTTCGCTTTGACTTTCTTTTCTCAAATCCTCAACTAAAACATCTCCAACAGGATCTGGGGTGAGTGCTTCTAAAGCATCTGCTCCAGTTTCAGCAACTTGATGGAGAAATCCTTTACAAGAACCATCTATATGAACAGCCGCTTTTTTTCCATCTTGATGAAGTTGTAAAAAGCGACGAATATAATAGTCGGCTGCATAACGAGGGAAAAAAGAAGAATAATTCGCTCCACTTAAATTATCACAAAAATGAAAAATTTCCGCTGGAGATTGTATGATAATTTGGAAGGCTTGATCATTCACCTCATCAATACAATCAATGGTTTTTTGAATTTCGTCTGGATCATCCATTTGACCATAAGAAAAAGCTTCGATTCCCATCCAGTCTACAATAAGTGCTGAGAGAGGGCTTCTTGGGAGTGGAGCGATCGGTATTCCTTCATCTCCCCATTTTTCAGCAATATCAAGGTAATCTGAATAATGAGGCCTGAAAATACACTTCTCATAAATTTTGCGAAGGTATCGAAGGTCTTCTATTTTTTGAAAGGGGTATTGAATAAATGCATAACAGAAAGATTGAGGAAGATAAACTTTTTTTTGAACGAATGTTTTTTCTTTATAATGAAATATAGTTTCAATAGTATCTCCATTTCTGATCGTTTCAATATCAACTCCTTCAAAAGAATACCGAAATACTCCATTATAAGGTCTTCCTGGTGAACCAATCTGATGTACCGACATTCCATCCGGTTTCTCCTCATCCAGAGCATAAATATAATAAGGGACAACTCCCAAATCTTTATGAAGTTTTAAAAAACCATCAATTCCCAGGTATTCATCGGGCAAAGTTCCCTTCATAATCTGGCTGTCTCGCCAATAAGTCAGATCGGCAATCCAGAGAATCCGGTTGGTTGGTTTCCCCCGAAAAATATTTAATAGATTTTCCCTATTTGATAGCTCCATAAGAGAGTCCTCTTACTAAATGCTTTTGTATTAAAAAGGTGAAAATGATAATGGGAATTGATGCAATGACTGCTACTGCTGCCATTGGTCCCCAAAGGATATCTCGATCTGTCACATAAAAAGCGGCAGCAACTGGAAGGGTTTTAACGTTTCTTCCAGAAAGAATTAAAGCAAATAGGAATTCATTCCAGGACGTGATCAAACAAAAAACCGTGGTTGCCAGCACGCCAGGAATCACCACCGGAAAAAGAACACGAATGAATGCCCCAAAAACCGAGCAGCCGTCGAGCATGGCTGCTTCATCGATCTCAGAAGGTACTTCCCGGAAAAAACCACTCATGAGCCACACTGCAAAAGGAAGGTTTAATAAAATATGCATAATAATAATAGAAGCATAAGTGTCGATTAACTTTATTCTTTGCATAAGGATATAAATTGGTAATATGATTGCAATTGGGGGAAGCATACGGGTCGACAAAATCCAGAAAGGGAGAAATTTACCTCCCACTCGATATCGAACCAATCCATAAGCAGTCATGGTTCCTAAAAATATTGCGATGAATGTGGCCACTAAAGCAATTATGATTGAATCCTTAAAATATCGATAAAAACCATCCTCAATGAAAACTTTCTGATAATTTTCAATAGTCGGTGTAAACAACAATTTGGGTGGCATAGCGGAAATATCAAAGCGTCCTTTCATTGAAGTTAAAAAGGTCCATACAATAGGAAATAAAACCAAGATAACCACTAAAAGTACTAAAACATCGATCCACCGATCCCGGGATTTAAGTTTTGAACTTTTCATGATTTTCTCTCCAATTTTACAAACTGTTGGCTGGTAAAACTAATGATTACTAAAATGATATAAGACAGTGTCGCGGCGTATCCCATGTTAAAATAATTAAATCCTACCTTATAGGTATAGATACTCAAGGTTTCAGTGGCATTTGCTGGACCTCCCTTGGTTAAGACGTAAATAGTATCAAAAATCCGAAAAGAATCCATAAAACGAATTAACAAAGCCACTAATAAAAAGGGGATAGATAAGGGAAGGGTTATGTTGCGAAAAGTTTGAAACCCACTCGCTCCATCAACTTGAGCTGCTTCAAATACCTCGGGAGGGAGACTGGCAATTCCCGAAAATAATAGCAAAAAGATAAAAGGAGTCCATTGCCAAATATCAACCATTATGACAGCAGGGAGAGCTGGTGCCGGTTCACCAAGCCAAATGGGTCCTTCAATCTTTAAAAAATGAAGAAAATAATTAAATATGCCATATTCAGGATTATACATATATTTCCACATAAGCGATAAAACAACAGGCGTTATCATCATTGGAATCAGCAAAATAGAACGGCATATTTGTTGAAAACGGGTATTACGAGTAATAGAAAGGGCTAACGCCATTCCAATCACCATTTCCATCCCGACAACCCAACCAGTAAAAATAACTGTTGTTCGGAATGAATACCAAAATCGGTTATCCTGAAATAATGATATATAATTTCCAATACCTACAAATGTTGGTGGTTCAGCTCGAGTTAAACTCCAATCATGAAGTGTCATATAGAAAGAATAAATTAATGGATATACACTTACTGCGAGAATGAAAATGATAGTAGGAAGGACCATAAATAGAGGTATATTAAACCTTTTATTTTTAATGGATAACATAGTATCCCTCCGCGGATGCTACCGTAAGACCCTTTCCGGTAGCATCCTGCCTCATGTTTGAATCAAATTTTTAATTTAGATATTTATTTGTAATATCCAGCTTTAGCCATTAAGTCTTCAACTTGTTTAGCCGCTTCGTCTAATGCTTCCTTGGCCGTTTTTTCTCCAGCAATAACTTTTGAGCAAGCAATACCAATCAAGTCATCAACTTGGGCATATTCAGCAATTTGGGGGGTTGTTTTTGCTTCACCAGCTAAAGCTGCTTCTATGCCGCTATAAAAGGGAAATTTTTCTAATACTTCAGGATCGTGAAACGTGGACAATCGGCAAGCAACGGTGCCCATAAAAGCGGCTTCCTTATCGTTTTCTTTGTTACAAAGCCACTTTATAAGTTTATAGGTTTCATCTTGGTTTTTACTGGCACTCGAAATTGCGAAGAACCAGTGAATGTCTAAAGTCGTGTGCGGGATGCTGGGATCGGATACTGGAAATACGGTATAGCCATTTTTTCCAATAATTTTTGACCGATCTTCCATTTCCGCCCAGGAAGCAATATGACTCCAATGCCACATCAAGGCTGCTCTTCCTTCAAGGTAGATTGGACCACTTTCGGTTTCATCATAAGTCGTCGATGCTTTGGGGGTTACTCCCCATTTGTTCCTGAGGTCAGCATAGTATTGCAATCCATCAATTCCTGCTTGAGAATTAAAGATTGGTTTCCAATTTTCATCAAAAATATCTCCCCCAAAAGACCAGAGCATCAGAAAAAAATCATAGGCCAATTGCTGGCCTCCCTGTTTTGCAGCAATAACGGTTCCGTTTAAATTTTGATCGGGTCGGTTAAAAAATATCGCCATATCCAAAAACTGATCCCAAGTTTTCGGAGGTTGCAATTCATAACCATATTTTTCTTTAAAGGCTTCTTTTTCCTTAGGATCTTCAAATAAATCCTTCCGATAATAAAGCATGATAGGCCCATCATGGGTAGGAAATCCATAGAGCTTGCCATCTTTGGTTTGTAAGTTGAGAAGTGCTTGAGGATATGTATTAGGCCAATCCTCGGGAGGATCGTTCTTGATGTAATCATCAATCGGAATGATATAACCACCGCGAACTAACTCAGAGAACCAATCAGTGAGGGTTCCTACAAAATCATAGGTTCCCGCTTTGCTTGCAAAATCGAGAATCATTTTCTCATGGAATTGGGAGAATGGAACTTCTTCAATCTCAACTTTTACCCCAGTTAGCTTTTCATATTCTGCTACTTGCTTTTGTAATGACGGAGTTCTAGCCCATCCCTGAAAAACCAAGGTTCGTAAAACCGGTTTATCTGCTCCCTGAGCTATCATGGTAAATATGAAAATCAAGCTGAAAACTAAAGCAAGAATACTATACTTTTGTATCATTCTTTTCATTTTGTGCCCCTCCCTTTAAGGGTTTTTTAAAAAACTCAAAATTGAATTACTCATCAGGAATCCTTCTTTCCTGATCTCTTTTGTGTTTTCTTCCATACCACCTCCATTTCCATCCTAAAAATACAGGAATGAGTTAAAAAGTAAGCAAACAAGAGAAAGGCACACCCCCCCCTTGAATCCCCCCTCAATGGGGCAATATATTGAACAATTCCCCTCCTTGGAGGGGTGCCGTTTTTCGGCGGGGAGGGTGCCTTTTATCCGTCATCCTGAGCGTTTCTTTTCCGCGTGAGGAATTCATTTTTTTTTCTTCATTACTATTAAGAATGAGATTCTCAGGTTGTCTTGTAAAAACACCGGATTCCTCAGACTGACAGATTGGGCGGTCTTCTTGTCTCTCCATTACATGAGGTTATAACTCAATTATTTCGCTTCTCGCAGAAGAAAAGACCTCACATCCATCTTTAGTTACTCGAAAACCATCTTCCCAACGAAAGCCATAATCGGGAGTG
>JAAYUT010000374.1 GCA_012517485.1 Candidatus Atribacter fermentans | reverse complement strand
CCTTGTTTACGGAAAAAACAATTCGTACTTTTAAAACTATATTCTCTAAAATGTTGCAAGGAGAAACCCACTCTCATTTTTTCTTGACATTTGATAAAAGAAGGTAAGGAGGTAAAATGATCTTAATTACTATTTATTTATTCGTTTTCGAGACGAGCATCGAGCGTAATTTGAATATGAGAGAGCAAAACGCTTACTGGGCATCCCTTTTTAGCTTCTTCTGCAATGGTCATGAATTTATCCTGGCTAATACCTGGAACTTTCGCAATACAATCGAGGTGGCTGGTGGTGATTTTGAAGCCGTTATCAACTTTTTCAAGACTCACTTTAGCTGTAACCTTAACCTGTTCAGGAGTATATCCAGCTTCAGCTAACATATTGGATAATGCCATAGCGAAACATCCGGAATGGGCGGCAGCAATCAGTTCTTCTGGATTGGTGCCTTTACCATTCTCAAAACGAGAAGCAAAAGAGTAATTTCCTTTGAAAGCACCTCCTCCAAATTCGATAATTCCACGTCCGTTTTTAAGATTTCCTTCCCAGATTGCTTGTGCTGTTCTATTTAACACATAAATCACTCCTTAAATTTAGGTTTATTAGGTTAAACACGAAAAAACTAATGATTATTTCCCTCTTTGAGTCCCAAATGAATTTCCAATTTATTCATTTGAAAACCCTCAAAGAATAATTTGAAAATAATAGGTGGACAATAAATATTTAATGATTTTCTAATATCAGTTCATCTAAAACCTGATCATTCTCCCCAATATATTTTTGGAATATTTGGGTTAGTTCAGCATTTTCTTGTACTCGCATATTGGTATTATGAGTAAGGTCATCATCATTTTCCCAGGCTTCATTCCACCAGGAAAAACCTATCACTGCTGGCCATCGATTTTGACAGAGATTTTTCAAGGATTCTTTAGCCCATTGAGCTTGGTTACCATAGGGATGTCCGGAAGTCATTCCAAATTCAGTAACCACAATTGGCTTATCCGGATCGAGATCAACCAGCCTTGGGTATATTGCATCCATTGCTTCTTGAAAAGATGGCCACTCATCAGACATGGGTGTTTGAGCTCCATATATGCTCACCCCAATCCAGTCAATATAATCATTTCCAGGATAATATTTTTCCAAACGATTCCATTCCATATCAGGCAGGTCTAAGTTGTTAACGTGAAAAACCCAGGTTATATTATTAGCATTCTCATCTCTCATAACATCGATGATATGACGGTAGGCTTGCTTAAATTTTACAGCCCCTTTCTTTTTCCCATACCATTTCGCATTCCAAGGGAACCACTCACCATTGACTTCGGTTCCGTATTCGACGATCAAAGGATCTTGATAATTACGAGCAGCAATAGCCCAGGCACGAAGAGCTTCATCAAAGTCTCCTTGAATTATTTTATCAAGGGTATAAACTCTTTCTTTGATATTTTGTTGAGGCTTATAACGAAGCATAAGACGTATAAACGGAATCGTTCCGTGGTTTCGAATCCAATGAACAGTCTCAAGAGGAAAATTTTCACCCTGAGACCATTCGTGAGAAAAATATACCCAGGCTACTTTTTTCCCTACTGCTTTTTCATAAAGCTCCAAACTTTTTAACGTAATAAGATTTTCTTCCCCACTCAAGTCTTCAGGTCCTGGATAAACCCCATGATATAAGCGTCCTGATGGAGGAAGGTTAATTTTTAATTGTTTTTGAGCAAGTCCTTCGTTGATAATGTTGAAGAGAAAAAAAGTAATCAGAAGGAGTCCAAGAAAACGGGAATATTTATAAACCGTCCCCATATTTTTCACCCCCCTTTTTAAATTTTTCACCCATCCTATTTTACACCTATTTAGGTAAAAAACTATGAGGGTCATTTTCAGTATTTTTCAGCTTTTAAAAAGAATTTCATTCATACTTCATAGTAGTGTTATATGATGATATGAAAGGCTTCTCTTGAGCCGTCATTATGAGGAGTTCAATCATCTTTTAATTGACGACGTGGGAATCTTATTTCATATTTTTTAAATATTGAAAAGATTCCCCCCTCACCTACACCTTTCCCACCAAGGGGAGATGAAAAAAATTTTCCACTTATCTAAAGAAAAAAAATAGTACTTAAGAGATTGCCACGTCACTTCGTTCCTCGCAATGACGTAAAAATATTACTTCCTTAAGAGCTTTATAGCTTTTTCTTCTTCCCATCACCCCATCGCTCCCTTTCCCCCCTCGGTCTTTCTTAATGGGAGAAGGTCAGGATGAGAGTGAAAACCCAGGATGAGATCCTGGTTGATTGCTCTAAAAGAATTACCTTAAAAAACGGTCTGGTATTTATAGGAATGACCTTCATGCTGTTTGTGTAGCATTATTTGAAGATGAAAATCTAAATTCGACATGTTATGGCATATACACACATTAAATAGGTGCGATGCATTTACATTTCGATGAAAGGATTTTCAGGATAAGAAAAAGGTTGGATCGGTGCATTTAAAAAGATAGTGAACAAGAAAATAAGGAAGAAGTGGACAATAAAATACAGAAATTTTTTTGATATTTATTTTTTAATAATGAAGCTTAAAAACAGGAACAGTGAGCCTTGAGTCTCAGATAATTGAAAGAGTTGCAAAATTCGATAATTCAAATCTTAACGAATTTTATGAAAGATAGGAAAATCTCATAAATTGATTACTAATATTGATTTATAAATAATCGAAGTTGTAACTTATGATGGAATAATCATTTTGAAAACATTCAATACGATAGACTATCTTCCCGGTGTTATCTCTATCTGTAAGCACTACAAAATCAATGAGATTCATTGCAATAGCATTCGACAAGGCTTCACCTTTCGTTTTAAAAACCTCATTTTCTAATTTCATTACCTCTCTCCCTCCTTTTTATATAGATTAACTGAAAGAAATAATATTTCTATAGGAAGGAATTCCCATTATTTTGATTCCAAGAGACTATTTTTTAAGAACACTTATGAGGAATAAGGCCTAAAAGGCGTGGGAGAAAATCAGGTCAATAATTATTCAATCTCCCCATTCCTACATTATCTCTTCCCATTTCAGGCTTATATTCTCACCTGATAACATCAAGCCGAAAAAGAAGTTTAGAAAGCAATAACAATACTCATTTCAGACAAATACCATATTTGACTTTTAACATTTCATTTTTAAGCTGATATAATGTTTAAAAGAACTATTTCAAAGCTTTTTTTAAGATTCAATAACAATGAAGTTCGACCATTGATTTGTTTCATTAGCTTTTTTAAGCTTCGATTTTTTACCTGCTTATCAAACCAAAAAGATAATATTATTGGATATTAGAAGACATATTTATTGATAACAAGGAAGAATACAAATTTAATGAACTCAAAATCTATATTCAGAGGATTCCCGAATAAAGATAGGTTGAGGTCATAATCTGACTGTTAAGAGTTTCTGAAAATATTAGCTATTAATTACCTAATAATTCTTATAGTTATGGTTAAAAATAGAAAATAGAAATGGTTCCAGCTTATTCAACGACATAAAATCCAGGAAGAGAGCTTTCGAGAGCAAAAGTTAATTAACATATAATTTATTATCATAAAAATAATAATATTAAGATGGGAAATATTTAAAAATTAGTAAAAAAATTTAATGAGAAAAATCAAACATCATTTTTAATTTTGGGATTATAATGAAGAGACCGATTTTTTTCTTTTTCCCTCAAAAAAATTAAAAAGGAGGTGCTTAGGATGCCCGCTGGAACAATAAATGAGATGGAAGAATTACAGCAAAAAATAAACGAGTTATTGGAACAGAAGAAGTTTTTCGAAATCAAAGAATTGATTAATGATCTCCATCCAGCTGATGTTGCAGAGTTAATGACCTTTTTTGACCGGGATGACCAGGTCGTTCTTTTCAGGTTATTAAAAAAGGATATGGCAATCGGTGTATTTGAGCAATTAGACTTTGAGCATCAAGAAAACCTCCTCAATAGTTTTACTGATGATAAAGTTTCAGAAATATTAAATGTCATGTCACCTGATGATCGAACTGAACTTTTTGATGAGTTGCCGGCTAAAGTAGTCAAAAAGTTGCTTTTTCTTTTAAACCCCGATCAACGTAAAATGGCAAGCATTCTTCTTGGTTACCGGGAAAATTCAGCCGGTCGAATAATGAACCCGGGGTATATTGATTTAAAAGAACATTATACAGTTGACCAAGCTTTAGATCGGATACGAAAGCTTTCTCCTCCTGAAGATATGATTTATACTGCCTACGTAACTGATTATCAGCGCCATCTTATCGGAACTGTTACTCTTCGAGACCTCGTTCTTTCTTCACCGGAAAAAACCATGAAAAATATTATGAATACCGATATCATTTTTGTGACGACTGATGATGATCAAGAATTAGTTGCTCGAACTATCCAGAAATACGACGTATTATCTCTTCCCGTTGTCGACCATGAGCAACGTTTGGTAGGAGTAGTAACGGTTGATGATGCTATTGATATCATCGAAGAAGAAGCAACTGAAGATATTCATCGTTTGGCTGCAATTCAAACTACTGAAGATGAATATCTTCATAACAGTCTT
>JAAYUT010000008.1 GCA_012517485.1 Candidatus Atribacter fermentans | reverse complement strand
GATCCAAGGCATTACTATTGATGTATCCTTTATTTCGCTTCGCTTGATTTTTCCCGTAATAAATTCGCTTCTTCCTGAAAGCGGGATATGTATTGCTTTGATAAAACCCCAGTTTGAGGCAGGGAGAGACAAAGTGGAACGAGGTGGTCTGGTGAGAAAAAAAGCAACTCATATTCAAGTTCTTAAGGATGTTTTGGAATCAGCTCGTGATAATCAACTCCATTTTCAAGGTCTCACTTTCTCCCCAATTCAAGGAGGAGAAGGGAATATCGAATATTTGGCTTATTGGAGGAAATATACTAATTTTTTTGATAAAACTGAATTTGGGGATATAATAAAGAAAGAAGTCCAGGAAGCGCATCGGTTTTTCCTTAAGCAAAATAAGTCAGAAGAAAAACAATTATAAAAAGTGAGATAGGATGAATAAAAGGTTAGTTCAGCGAGTCCATATTTTTTCCAGAAAAGTGAATAATCTGATTTCCCAAAAAGCGCAAGAATTGAGTGATTTTTTTAATCAACATCAGGTATCATGTACCATAGTCAATACTAATCAAATTTCAAGTGAAAAACCTGATATGGTTTTTGTGTTAGGTGGGGATGGAACCTTTTTATCGGCAAGCCATAGATATGCAATTGAAGGTATTCCAATATTGGGTATTGATATGGGAGGGTTGGGTTTTTTAGCCGAGGTCAGTGTTGAAGCCTTATTCAATGCCGCCTTAGCGGTTTTAAAAGGGAATTATACTATTGAAAATCGAATGATGTTGGATTGCTTAATTTATCATACCAAAAAAGGAGTGGAACAAGATATAGCTTTAAATGATGTGGTAATATACCGAGGACCCTTTGCTCAGATGATTCGGCTCAGCACCTTTATCGATGATGAATATCTTGCTACTTTTCCGGCTGATGGATTAATCATTGGCACTCCAACTGGTTCAACCGCCTATTCCCTATCAGCAGGTGGACCAGTTATTCATCCAACGTTAGACCTTTTTATCATCACTCCTATCTGTGCCCATACCCTTTATGCTCGATCGATCATTGTTCAACCGACTTCCTCGATACGACTCATATTAGAATCAACCAAGGAAGGAACCATGGTTACATTGGATGGTCAAAGGGGTTTTGCTCTAGACAAAGGGGACTATATTGAAGTGAGAAAATCACAAATAACCAATCATATGGTCAAACTCATTCCTGAAAAACCCTTTTATTCATTATTAAGAGACAAACTCTCTTGGGGGATGGATATCAGAAAACGGATTGATTAAAAATGCTTCGAGAACTAGTCATTAAAGACTTCGTCATTGTTGATTCGCAACATCTTGAACTGAATGGTGGATTGGTCGTCATTACCGGTGAAACAGGAACGGGTAAATCTTTAATTATTGACGCTATCAGCCTTCTTAAAGGAGGGCGAGCGGTTGAAAGTATGATTCGTCGCGATCGCAAGTCTGCCCTCATCGAAGGACTTTTTGATCTATCCTTTAGTCCAGATTTAGTTCACTGGCTTGAAAAAAATGAATTAACTGGCGAAGTTTCAGGGGAAGTGGTGTTGTCGCGAGAAATTCTCCGAGATGGAAGGAATCGCGCTCGAATTAATGGAAGATCGGTTCCAGTTGGAATGTTAAAAGAAGCTGCTTCAATGTTGGTTGATATTTACGGTCAAAGGGAACATGAACGATTTTTAGCACCTGAAAATCAACTGAATATCTTAGATGATTTTTTAGATGATTTTGGAAAAAGAGAAAGAGACTTATATCAGCAAAAATATAGAGATTGGTTTCAAGCCCAAAATGAATTAAAACAGATCATGTCTGGTGACCTTTCCCAATGGGATGAGCTCAAATTTACGTTTCAAGAATTCGAAGAGATGGGTTTCACTTCGGAAAAGATAATTGAAATTGAAGAAGAGTTTCGTTTATTAGCAAATATTCAAACCTATTGTTCGGTGTTAGATACTTGCTTAATTTTGATGGAAGGGAATGAAAGTCGTGAAGGAATATCAACTCTTCTTTCTCGTTTAACCTATGAAATGGAAAAAATCCCTCCCGAAGGGAAATTTATGGTTTTAACTGGTATTGTTGAGAACCTT
>JAAYUT010000373.1 GCA_012517485.1 Candidatus Atribacter fermentans | reverse complement strand
TTGTCATGACCAATAAATGATAGTAATATGGACTGAGTCGTATATTTTCTTTCCATAGGAGAAGAATATGATTAATAGCCGAGAATTCTGGAACGAAGCCAGGGGTGGTTTTCGTCTTTTAATCAGCCGTCCGGCATTTATTCTCACTACCGTAGCACCGGCATTAATTTTTTCTCTAATTTTATTTTTAGCCCCGGGAAGACGGTTGGTATGGATATCCTCCTACTTTCAATCCTTTACCCTGGTGGGTTTAGGAATTGCTGGAATATTTATCGTGTTTCTCGGAATGAGTTTCCTCATTGCTTTAGTTTGGGATTATCAATACCGTAATCTTGTCGATTTTCGCCGGGCGTACCGCATTATTCAGAGCCGGTTTATGGATGTTCTTTTCGCTTGCCTGGGTTTGGGATTATTAATTGGATTTTTCTCAGTTTGGTTGGTTTTCGCTGGCTTTTTTCTTGCTTTTCTCTTAATTTTTTGTTTGCCTGCAATAGTGATTAGTGGTGATGATCCTTTTAGTGCCATAAAAACCAGTTTCCGCATTGTTTATGAAAATCTAACCGAAGTGTTTGCTTTTTTCATCCTTGCCTTGATTTTATTCGTTATTGGTTATGTCCTGGTCTGGTTGATTCAATTTATTCCTCTAGTCGGGATTTTTATTAATATCGTTTTTCTTGCCTATCTCTTAGCATATTTTGGCATATTGCTGACTCGTTTTTATTTAAATCTTACCCGTTATTAAAAAAATGAGTTATTCCTATTGACAGGACCACTCACTTTTATTAGAATTCTTCTACAGCTTGAACAAGATGTTTTCTATGAGTTGTTGTTCACGCTACGAAGAATTGATCAAAAAGTGTCCAATGCTGGACAATAAGATTGAGACAAAGGCGTTTTGCTCCGTTGTTGGAGCAAAACGCCTTTTTTTTTATCGACAAAGGAGGTCCACCTAATATGGCATGTTGTTTACAAACCAAGGATGAAGTTCTCAGTTTTTGTGAAAAAAATAACGTTCGATTTATCCGACTTTGGTTTACCGATGTGTTAGGAAGTTTAAAGAGTTTTGCCATTACCTATCAAGAATTGGAGGGTGCTCTCAACGAAGGAATGGGTTTTGACGGATCTTCAATCAAGGGTTTTGCTCGTATCGATGAAAGTGACATGATAGCCTTTCCTGATCCTTCAACTTTTCAAATCCTGCCCTGGAGAAGCGGAGAAGAAAAGGTTGCTCGGATGTTTTGCGATATATTTAATCCCGATGGAACCCCATACCAAGGAGACCCCCGCTATATACTCAAATCAAAGCTCAAAAAATTAGCCGACATGGGGCTATCTTATTATGTTGGTCCGGAGCTGGAATTCTTTTATTTTAAAAGTGATACCGACCCAATCCCACTCGATAGAGGGGGGTATTTTGATCTCACCACATTGGATGCAGCATCCAATCTCCGTCGGGATACAATTCGAACCTTAGAAGAAATGGGTATAAAAGTTGAATACAGTCATCATGAAGTGGCACCTTCTCAACACGAAATTGATCTACGTTATACCGATGCTTTAAAGATGGCCGATAACGTCATGACCTATCGAATTGTTGTGAAGGAAATTGCTCAAAAATATGGATTTTACGCTACTTTTATGCCCAAACCTTTGGCGGGGATTAATGGCTCAGGAATGCACGTTCATCAATCATTATTCAATGGGAATCAAAATGGATTTTTTAATAAAGATGACGCTTATTATCTCTCTGATATGGCAAAAAAATATATTGCTGGAATACTCACCCACGCCCGAGAAATAGCGCTGGTAACCAATCAATGGGTGAATTCTTATAAAAGGTTAGTACCAGGGTTTGAGGCCCCAGTTTATATCTGTTGGGCAAGACGAAACCGGTCAGCTTTGGTTCGAGTGCCTCTCTATAAACCAGGCATGGAGAAAGCAACCAGAATCGAAGTGAGAAATCCCGATCCAGCTTGCAATCCTTATCTGGCTTTTTCCGCAATGTTGACCGCCGGACTGGCTGGAATCGAAAACAATTATCAACTTCCCGATCCGGTGGAAAAGGATGTTTACCATATGAGCCAGAAAGATCGAGAATCCTACCGAATACAATCGCTGCCGGGGAGTTTAAGAGAAGCTATTGATTGTGCATATGAAAGCAATCTATTGAAAGATGCTCTCGGTGACCATATTTATGAATATTTAATACAAAGTAAACAGATTGAATGGGATGAATACCGGACAGTGGTTCATCCTTATGAAGTAGAACGGTATTTACCGATTTTGTAAGTGACATCGGCGGTATCAGATGAGATTTTCACAATTTCAAAAAACGAAGTCCAAGGATGACTGATGAAAGGCACACCCCCCTAACCCCCCCTCAATGGGGGAATGAATAAAAAAATTCCCCTCCTTGGAGGGGTGCCGCTTAGCGGGAGGAGGGTGCTCTTCGTTTTTTTCTGATTATTTTAAGAAAGACTTATAGAAAAAGATGAGATCCTTACGGCTTCAAAAAACGAAGTCCCAGGATGACATCGGCGGTATCAGATGAGATCCTCACGCCCTTCAATGCTGAGGGGGAGAGGGCGCGAGGGATCGAGGAGGATGAATTAATGAGAGAGGACCAACTTTATCGTATACCTTCCGGATGTGCCGTGGTTGGCATTCTGAACCAAGACGGATCGAGAATGTCGGGTGATGCAGTCATCCGTTCAATAACTGTCATGCACGAC
>JAAYUT010000372.1 GCA_012517485.1 Candidatus Atribacter fermentans | reverse complement strand
ACGACCTTTTGTATATTTTCTGGATAAAAGGGCATGGATTTTTCCGGCAAATAGGGAAGGAACATCATAGCTAATAAAAGAAAGTGGAAAATATTTATTGATTATATGAGATTGAGTTTGAGCACCTAACGGGGGGTTTGTATCAATTTCAACCTTAATTGAGATATTTTGCTCTGGAAATGATGAAATCCCTGCTTCAAATTGAAGCTTGGGGAACTTGAGGAAAGCAGATTGAACGGTTTTTTGGTCGTTATAGGAAATAGCTATTTCATAACCAGCAAGATTAAATTCTTTTTTAAGTCGATTTAATAAGGTATAAAATGAATATCTATCTGAAGATTTTAAAATTGAAAAATCCAAATCTTCAGAATAACGGGGTAGGTGATAGACGAATCGTAAGGCTGTGCCACCAATAAATGCAAGAGTGCGGAAAGCACCTTCCTCGAAGAGAACACGAATTGCATAGGCTTGTAGATATTCTCGCATCACATTCAGCTTATTGTATGAGTTGGTTTGCTGGGATGCCAGTTCTAATAAGTAGTCTTTCATTGGAGTTTTGCAAAACACTTTTGGGTGTTCAGATACTGAAGAAGGATTTTGACAGCTTTAAGAATACCAGGCTTTTGGAAACGTTGAGCATAGGCGATGAGAGTTTTATGGTTGATGATTTCGCAATTTTGGAGACGCATTTCTTCCAGAAAGTCCTGAGAGACTTTGATTTTTTTGAGATAAAAATAGTCAAGGAGAGCTTTTTCAGGTTGAGCAATAAAGGCTGTTTGTTGACGGAGAATAATGGACTTGTATCCCCAAAAAATGGAGGGCTGTAAATGACGATAATCGAATACTCCAACCGGAGTGATAAACCGTCCGGATCGTTTAGTCGTTACAGAAGTATAAACCGGAACCCCCTCGGGAATAAGTCCATAAAATTCTAATGCCTTTTCAAGGCTGATGTATGATGGTTTGATAAGAATCGATGCCAGATGAGGTTCATAGACGTCAATTTTTCGGTAAATCTCACTGAGAAGGTAGACCCCTCTTTTTACCTGAATGATTTTTCCCGCCTTTGCCCACCGAACTAACTGCACTGATAAGGCGGCAGGATCAGCCGCACCGGTAAGAAGTATTTCTGATTCAATCACCGGAAGGTGTTTAACTTTTTTTAAAAATTCTTCCCATTTCATATCAATATATTATCATTTATGTTAAGTTATTGCAAAAAAATTTACTCAATTTAAAATGTCAAAATATGAAATTGGGTTGGGAAAAAAGAGAACTAAGTTTTTTATTTATCCATTATTATTTCTACCTTGTAAATACAGGAATGGGTAAAAAATTGAACAAAAATATAAATGCACACCCCCCTGAATCCTCCCTCAATGGGGGAATATATTCAACAATTCCCCTCCGTGGAGGGGTGCCGCTTTCACGGCGGGGAGGGTGCTTTTCATCAGTCATCCTGAGCGGTGCTTTCCTGCATGAGGTTCTCATCTGACACCGAAGGTGTCATTAAGAGTCTTCGTTTTTTGAAGCCGTGAGGATCTCATTTTTTCAATTCTTTTTTAATAAAAACTTTAAAAGGATGAGATTCTCACGTCGTCCGGCAAAAACACCGGACTCCTCAGAATGACGGCGTGGGTGGATAAGATTTTACGTCTCATAAGACGCTCCTCAGAATGTTCTGTGTTAATTGTCAAGTCAAAACCACTTCAAGATTACTTTTTTGATTTAAGTATTGAGGGTCATAAGGACAACCACTTTTTAACACTGCAAAGGCTTGTCTTAAGAGTTTATTAGCGACTGCTATAAGAGCGACTTTCTTCGGTTTTCCTTTTGCGAGGAGTCGCTGATAGAGTTCTCGACATTGAGCATTAGACCGTGAAGCCGAAAGAGCCGCAAGATAGAGAAGCCTCCGGAGATAGCCGTTCCCCTTTTTACTCAGCCAGGCTTTGCCTTTGTCTTTGCCAGATTGCGAGATCTGGGGAGCGAGACCTAAGAAACTGGCCACTTCTTTTCCTCGAGAGAAGTGATCCATCTTTTGGAGAAATCCTAAAAGAGCAGTTGCTGAGTATTTCCCGATTCCTTTGATACTCAGGAGCAGCTGGTATTCTTTCGGAGCATACTGGGAAACCAGTCGTTTTGCTTCGGCTTCGAGGGTTTTGATCGCTTTTTCAACCTCTTCCAGCTGTTTTTGATAGATATCCCTCACCACTGGGTTGATCTTACTCCGGTGGGTGAGGGCTTCGTGGTAGTTCTTCAAGTTGGTTCTGGCTTTATTGAGTTGGTCTAGACCTTTTAAGACTTGGGTGATTTCTTCAGCCACGCCCTCTTTGGGAACAAAGAGAGTGACCTCTTGATAAAACCCAAATTGGGCAATCAAGCGAGCATCATTTTTGTCAGTCTTGGCTTTTTTTAAGAGCATCTCAGCGTACTTTTTGATGATGAAGGGATTGATGACGGCAACGGGGTAGCCTTTCTTATAGAGGGCAGTCGCGAGTTTGAGATGATACACCCCAGTGGCCTCCATGACAAAAAGGATTTGAGACGGATCACTTTTTGGGATGCTTTTCTGAATCTCTTTCAGGAATGACTTCTCTTGATTGGGAAAGGAGAAATCAGAAAAGGTAGTTCCATCAAAGCGACTCGCTTGCACGGAGTCTTTCGCAACATCCATACCCACTATGTATTGGTATTTCATCTTTTTTATCCCCCTTTTCATCTGGGTGATATTTTGATAGATTCTTCCTTGGACTTTCATCGTTTTTTTATTCAGGCTTTCGATGCCTCATGTTCTGTAAAGTCTTGGGGAAGAGAAGAAGGTGGTGGACAACATTCTGAACGGTTTTTTTAACCAATGACAAAGGTGTCCTTTTTCCACCTTCTTTTTTTCTTTTATAAAACATTTTAGTAATTATTTACTATTTTTGGTATAGGAATCAATATACGATGATAAAATGGCTAAATAAGAAATTGCCACGTCGCAGAAGACGCTCCTCGCAATGACGGAAAAGGGAAAAGTCAAATCCCCCTAACCCCCTTTTCTAAAGGGGGAAAATGATTTCTGAAGAGTTTTTTCGTCCTCAATTGGTGCTGCAAAAGCAGCATGAGCGTCTATTCTGAAAACTCACGGGCATGATATAAATCAAGCCCCGACCAATGAATTTAAGGATTGCAGGAGAGACAGACCATGCTATTTATTCCCACCAGTAAAATCCTTCCCATCCATAATGACCAAGCAGTTCGCGAGCTTCTTTTTCAGTTTCGCAATTAACCGAAATAAGCAGACCTTCAGGTTTTAACGAATCGATTACCAAAGTTACCTCGTCAGGATTACAATAAACGATGATAGCTTTCCCTTTAGCTTGGATTTTTT
>JAAYUT010000048.1 GCA_012517485.1 Candidatus Atribacter fermentans | reverse complement strand
TTCATTTTGTGCAGCTAGCTGAAATAATTCTCGACCTTTTTTTGCAATAAGCTCTTTATTTGGTGTGATAACTGTCTTTCCTCGATTTAAAGCCTGGGAAACATATTCAAAGGCTGGATCGATCCCACCCACTGCTTCGACAACGATTTCAATTTCAGGGTCATCAATCACTTCCATTGGATCACTGCTTTTTATATCTGGAGGAACTACCATGGGTCGACCAATCATCCATTCTTTATCTACAATTTTAACAACTTTAATTCCAACCCCTAATTCTTTTTCGATTTCTTCTTTTTGATTCCAAAGAGCTTTTACGGTACCCATTCCTACTGTTCCAAATCCAATAACTCCAACTTTTATCTGTCTCATGTCTCTCCCTCTAATTCTTTTAATAAAATTCACCTATTCTGTAAATAACATCAAATGAATCCCCCATTGAGGGGTTTGTACCTTCAATCTGTCATCCTGAGTCCTCGCTTTTCGAGGGCGTGAGGATCTCATCTGACACCGAAGGTGTCATCCTGAGGCTTCGCTTTTTGAAGCCGTGAGGATCTCATTTTTTCAATTCTTTATTTATAAAAACTTTAAAGGATGAGATTCTCACGTCGCACAAGACGCTCCTCAGAATGACGGAGTGGGTGGATGAGATTCTCACGTCGCTGCGATCTTCGCAATGACGGAATAGGAAAATATTCAAATCCCCTTTTTATCCCCCTTTGTGAAAGGAGGAGATCAACTTCTGAGTATATATTTTTATCATTAATTAGTGCAACGAAAGTGGCATGAAGGTCTATTTTGAAAATACCGGAATGATTTTTTATTGGTAACTCATATTAAGCAATTAACCAGAATCTCATCCTGGGTTTTCACCCTCATCCTCACCTTCTCCCATCAAGGGAGAAGGAACTCTGATTCGTCATTGCGAGGAACGAAGTGACGTGGCAATCTCATGAGCTCAAGATTTTCTATTTATCTTCCTTTAAATAAAGGAAGACATACCGAAATGCAAGAGCTTTTATTGTTAAATTATTTCACCAAGAAATCTGAGAGATTTCTTTTTTACACGTTAATAATTTTACTTAGGAAATCTCGTAAGCGAGGATTCTTCGGATTATAAAAAATGTCTTCCGGCTTTCCATCCTCAATAATTCTCCCCTCATCAATATACACGACTCGATCGGCAACTTCTCGCGCAAATCCCATTTCATGAGTAACAACTATCATGGTCATTCCTTCCCGAGCCAATTCTTTCATCACATCCAAAACATCATTGACAGTTTCCGGATCTAAAGCTGAAGTTGGTTCATCAAACATCATGACACGGGGGTTCATCGCCAACGCTCGTGCAATCGCCACTCTTTGTTGTTGACCACCTGAAAGCTGGATGGGATAAGAGTCTGCTTTTTCTTCCAAACCAACTTTTTCTAATAAACGATGGGATAATTTTTCTGATTCCGCTTTAGACATTTTTTTTACTTTTTGGAGAGCCAGAGTGATGTTACTCATAACCGTCATATGAGGGAAAAGATTAAAATTCTGGAATATCATTCCAATAGATTGCCGAACAATATTGATATTAACCTTTTTATCGGTGATTTTTACTCCATTGATATAGATTTCACCACTATGTATCGATTCAATACCATTTAAACAACGCAAAAAAGTGCTTTTCCCTGAGCCGGAGGCACCGATTATGGAAACCACTTCACCAAAAGGAACTCGAATATCAATATTTTTTAAAACATGATTGGTATTAAAAAATTTATTTAATCCATTGACCTCGATAGCCCACCTACTCACCGTAACGTAACCTCTTCTCAGAATATTTCACAATTCTCGATATGGTATAGGTCATGACAAAATAAAAAAGGGCCACTCCTGACCAAATTTCAAAAGATTTAAAGGTTCGGGTAATAATGATTTGTCCAGAACGGGTTAATTCAGCAATGGCAATGGTTGACACCAAAGATGAATCCTTTAACAAGGCGATAAATTCATTTCCCAATGCTGGTAAAATCCGAACCAAGGATTGAGGAAGAATAACATATCTCATTGCTTGCCAGTATGTGAGTCCCAAAGATCGAGCAGCTTCCATTTGCCCTTTAGCAATCGATTCGATACCACCCCGAACAATTTCACCGATATAGGCTCCACTGTTAATTCCCATGGCTATCATGCCTGCAATAAAAGGATCTAAATTGAGACCTAATGCAGGTAAACCAAAATAGACAATAAAAATTTGAACCAATAAAGGGGTCCCTCGTATAAGTTCAATATAGGCACTCGAAATCGAGCGAAACACCAGATTAGGCCAAACCCGAGCCAAGCCGGTTATGAATCCAATTACTAAACCAATGGCGATTGATAGAACTGTAATCCTTAGGGTAACCGATGCTCCATAAAGTAAAGCAGGTATTGCTCTAACAAGTGCTGATAAGTCAAATTGCAACCATGGTGCCTCCTTTCGCTCTGAACATTTCTGGACAGGAATAAACTTTTCTTTTCTATTATTAAAGAATGAATCGACTTTTTTAAATCTCTTATAGAATCAATAATAGAATCAATAATCAAGCTATTTAAACATTCTCATAATATGGGCGCTAATTCATAGCGCCCATATTATTTTTCTATTCAACCTCATTATGAATTCCTATTGCCCTGGAGCTACAAACCACTTATCATATATTTCTTGATATTTGCCCGATTCTTTTATTTTAGCAAGCGCTTCATTAATCGCTGCTAATAATTCAGTTTCTCCTTTCCGCATTGTAATTGCATAATTATCTTCTCCTTCTTTGAAAGTCGCAGCAACCTTCATGTCAGGAAGGAGTTTCATGCGGAAAGATACTTCGGATAAATCATTAACAACAGCATCGGCTCTTTTATTAAGCACTTCAATATAAGCCTTATCAGTTGTGTCAAAGCGTTTTATTTCTTTTACACCTTCGATTTCACTAACAGCAAAATCTCCGGTGGTTCCAATTTGGACCGCAACGACTTTCCCGACTAAATCTTCGGGTCCTTTTATTGAATCATCGTCTTTTCGAACCGCTATTGCTTGAGAAGTTTTATAATAAGAGTCACTCATGTCTTTAGATTTTAAACGTTCTTCGGTGATTGAGGTAGAAGACATGATGATATCAAACTTTTTCGAATCTAAAGCTGGAAATATCCCATCCCAAGCAGTATCAATAAACTCCGCTTTAACTCCTAACACTTCGGCAATGGCATTACCAAGGTCAATGTCAAACCCAATGATGTTTCCTTCTTCATCATGGAATTCCATGGGCGGATAAGTTGCATCAGTCCCAATAATGATTGTTCCCCGTGCTTTTATCTCATCCAATGTTGACGCCATAGCCAATGAACTCAAACCAACTATTCCTACCATAATAACTAATAAAAATACTAAGTGCTTTTTCAAATGAATCCCTCCCAATTTTTGAAAATAATATCATTCTTAAGAATTTTATGTCAATGAAAAGATAACTGCCAAATAACCCTACTTTTCTCCTTCTGGAAGATAGGTTCGACGAGACAAATTTTCAAATTTGGTAAAAGCATTTCTAAAGAGAAGCTCTACAACACCTACCGGACCATTTCTTTGCTTGGCTACAATAATTTCAGCTATATTTTTTTTACTTTGGGTGTTTGGGTTATAATATTCTTCACGATAAATAAACAGAACCAGGTCGGCATCTTGCTCAATCGCTCCACTCTCTCGAAGATCCGAGAGTTGAGGACGCTTTGGATTTCGCTGTTCCACTGCTCTGCTTAGTTGAGAAACCGCAACAACTGGGACATTAAGTTCTCGAGCCATAGCTTTTAATGATCGGGAAATTTCTGAAATTTCTTGCTGCCGATTTTCAGATCGAACATGCCCACTCATCAATTGTAAGTAATCAACGATGACCAAACCCAAGTTTTTTTCTACTTTTAGCCGTCTGGCTTTCGCTCGCAATTCAAGGACGGTTATCCCTGGGGAATCATCAATATAAATCGTGGCGTTGGCTAAACGTCCAGCTGCCGAAGCTAAAATCGGCCAATCTTTTTCATTGATAATCCCTCTTCTCACTCGTGATGCATCGATTCCTGCTTCTCCACACAACATTCTTTGAGCAATGTGGTCTCGAGACATTTCTAAACTGAAAAATGCTACAGGTATTTTTTTATGAATGCCCACATGTTGAGCTATGTTTAGGCAAAAACTGGTTTTCCCCATTCCAGGCCTCGCTGCAATAACGATAAGTTCAGAAGGATGAAATCCAGCTGTAATGTTATCTAGATCTACAAAACCAGTTGGTATACCAGTGATATGCTCATCTCGATGATAAAGGTCCTCAATACGATCAAAGGTTTCATTAATGACTGTTTTTAGAGCAACAAAATCACTTTTGACTCGACTTTGGGATAACTGCAAAATCATATGCTGTGAACGATCAAGTAATTGAGTGGCATCGATTTGGCTATCATAACTCTCTTGGATAATCTGGGTACAAATTTGAATAATAAGCCGAACAATAGCCTTTTCTTCAACAATATGAGCATAATACTCTACATTCGCTGCAGTTGGTACTAAATTGGTTAAAAGAGCTAAATACTCAAGACCTCCCACTGTCTCAAGTTGATTTTTTGCTCTGAGTTTTTCAGCCAGCGTTACGATGTCGCAAGCTTTATCTTCTTCAAAAAGCTCGCTAATCGCAGTAAATATAATCCGGTGATTATCATAATAATAATCTTCTGGCCGAAGTATTTCCAATGCTTTAAGGAGAGCATTTCTCTCCAATAACATTGAACCCAAGGTCGCCTGTTCCGCTTCGAGACTTTGGGGGGGTACTCTTTCAATGCTCAGGGTTCTTTCACCTCTTTTGAGTCAACCGGTTGAACACTTTCCTC
>JAAYUT010000371.1 GCA_012517485.1 Candidatus Atribacter fermentans | reverse complement strand
TATGCCCGTTCCTTACCAGAAAGGTTTTAAGCATCAGGCAAAAGGTAGAATCGTCGTCAACTACAAGAATCTTAGCCATTTAGTTTATCCCATTCACCAACGCTAAGGTAGAAACTATTTTGGAGAAATAGAAATTTAAGTGTTTGGAGTATGGTGTTTAGTGCTTAGTTAATAAAAAAAATATGTAAATCAAGCAAAGCAGTTTAATTTGAGCCCCACTCATTCAATCATCTACTAACAAATTCATTTCCAGGTAAAATGGTCTAAAAAAAATTAAAAAGTCCTTTTGATGATTTATGAAATTATTTTATTTTTGAATAAATAAACCCTACAAAAAGTACGGTTATACACCCAAAATAGATTTATAAAATTACTTTTGGTACGGTTATAAACGAGTTAGAGCAAATAATAAGAAACGATATGGAAAGAATTCAGATTTACAAAAAACAAAAAGGCTTAGAAATTTATGTTAAGATTTTTGGCCTTCTATTTATTCTTTTTGGAATGACTTTTTTGATAAAGTCGCTAATGAATGGGGACAAAACAGATTTTAATCAAGGAGACAGGAACTATTTATTTTATATTATACAAGTTATACAAGGTGCAGCTTTATTTGCTCTTGGGTATTCTAATAAAAAGAATGAAAAATTATTCATCGAGTGGGATGAAAAAGAAATGAGATACTTGCTATCAAAAAATAAAACGATAGAAAAAATAAAATTTGAAGATATTAGAAAAGTAACTATCCAACTTTACGAAATAAAAATAGAATTACCATCGACTGAGAAAGTACTAAATTTAAAAAACATCCAATACAACGAACTTAAAAAAATTAAAGAAAAATTTGAAGAATTGAAATTGGATTTAGAAAAGAGAAATGGTTAAATTACTTGCGCTAACAGGCAGTTCCTTTCACTAGGGCTGATGATGCAGATACGAAAGTTTTTAGTAATTTAGTTTCGTTTTAACGTGGGATGACGCCGCTGGCTCTTAACTCCCCAGCAGCCCAAACCACCGACCGTTGTAATTAAAGAAATGCAATGAATTTAGGTTTATAGTAAGAGATATCGATAAATTTTTTGAAAGTTTTCAGAAGATTGCTCTGAAGGTTAACAGGATTTTAGAATATAAAAATTACTTTAGTTCATATTTCGACTATAAAACGATTTTATTAAAATGAATAAGCATATTTACTTCACCCTATTGTTTATAATTATATCATTTTATCATGTAAAAACCATGAATATAGATGCAACACGAATACTATTTCAGGTAATGATAAAGGATTAAAAAAAGCATAAAATAGATTAGTATAAATAATAGAATAATTGAAAAATCATTAATAATTGAAAAAGAAATAGCAAAGCAGCACAATTCTGTAGAACAATTACAAAATTTGCTACCCCCTGAAATTGGCGATAAATATCATGATTTTAGTGGAGTAAATAGTAATGGCGAATTTATGAAGATTTCAGATATTAAAGGGAAATATATTCTATTGAAATTTACAGGATCTGGTTGTGGTGCTTGCGTAAAATCTATACCTGAACTCAGAAGGGTATATGAAAAATATCATAAATCACTTGAAATAGTTGATTTTACTCTGACGTAAGTGTATATGACTGGTTAAAGCATGTTGAAAAGGAAAAAATTCCTTGGCTAACATTATGTAACGGAAGAGGAATGTATAGTAATACTTGGGAGAATTACGGGATAAAGGGAATACCTACATTTTGCCTTATTAACAAAAAAGGTATTATTATTCAAAAATGGATTGGATACGAATAATGGCTAATAGAAGAACAGATTGAATTAATAATAGAAAATAATAATGGAGCCCAACAAGGGATGTAACCATTTTGGGTTGAATGGATAGGCAAGCGGGTTGGCACGCAGGAACTCCTTAAAGTGGAATATATCTCAAGCCCCGTACCCCCAAACTGGTCACACCCCAACCGTTGGACACAAGAGTATTAAACGACGAATAAATCGTCTTGTAAACGTTAATACTTAAACCTATTTGATTAAAAGCAAGAAAAACTTGACTTTATCATTCATTTTAACGCACCTAGAATTCATATTTTATTTGCAATGACAGCATACGACCAGGTGAAATCATATTTCGTGAATCAATATAATGATTATTAAGTAAATTATGAATCATTAGTGAAGCTTGCAAGCCTTTATATATAGGCCTCCATAGCTGTAAGTCAATGAAATAATAACTATTAATTTTTTCTGTATTAATATCATTAATCCATTGCGCTCCTTTATAGTTGAAAACAACTGATGAATTGATTATAGAATTTTTCCAAATTAAAGTCGTATTGAATATATCACTTGGTTGATAAACTAGTTCTTTCCCAACTAAATTATCTTCAATTTCAGAGTTAAGTCTCTTATAATTTAGAATATTAGTAACAATATGACTGTATGCTAAAGACCAAATAAAACTATTGCTTAACGTGAAATTTACATTAAATTCTGCTCCATAAATTTCAACTTTTCCGATATTGCTTTTAGTCATAATTGGGCGAAGCTTATTATTCAAAATAATTGAATCGCCAGTTGCAATATATGCGTGATAATCTTGCCCAATAGAGTAGAAAAATGATGTTGAAAAACTTACCTTTTTAAAATACAAAATATCTGCACCAATTTCGTAGTTATCTATATATTCAGGTTTTAGCAAAGGATTAGCAATTTTCATTCCGCCTGAAATACGACCTGTACGGCACAAATCATCAAGTACAGGAGCTCTGTAACCTCTGCTATAGCCAAGGTAGGTTCTGAATTTTTGGGGTTGGTAATACTGAAATGAGACCCTTGGACTAAAAGCAGAAAAATTTGCATTGTTCAAATCTCCCGAGAAATTCTGTAAGAAAGCAGTTTCACTTGTTGGATTTTCAACTAAAAATTTACCATCGTAGAACATTGCGTAATCATATCTAATGCCAGCTAATATGCTAAGCGGTGTTTCTCCGATTTTTATCTCATCAAGCAGGTAAACACCTACTAAATTCATTTTCCCTAAGTTTAAAACTTTATCGGTAGATGTAATGTAAGTGTCGGCACCATCAACAGCACCATAACGCATATCAATACCTGAAGTTAATTTGTTGTATTTGCCCAATGAAAAACTGTAACCAGAAAGTAAGCCAATGTCATCACGAGTTGAAAGCACGTCATATCTTTTTATTTCATTATTCTTTAAACTTTCTCTTATGTTCTTATAGTACTCACGTTGAGTATAAAAATTAACCTTTAGGTTGCTGTTGTCATTAAATATACCCTGATAAGAAACCCTGCTGTTTATGTCAGTGTACCAGTTATAAGCACCTTTGCTAGAGGCTAAATTTTCATTTGTAAAACCATAACCTGTGAAGTTTGAACCAGTACCACGTTGCCCTGAATAGTACCCACCTGAACATTCAATTTTATGTTTTGCAGAAAGTTGAAATCCAACTTTTGCTCCAACATTGTACTCAGTTAAGAATGAAGGAATTGAAAACTCATCAACCTCATCCGCTTGGCTAGTAATATATCCATCGCTTTTCCTGTGACTTCCATTTATTGACCAGTATAATCTATCTTTTATACCTGAAACGTTAGCTTGTGTTTGAAGTGTTGAAAAGCTACCATAACTTAGTGAAACGTCACCCTGTAGCGGTTCGCTTGGCGTAGGAGTAATTAAATTTATAACTCCGCCCATTGCATTTCCACCATGTATTGTTGACCCAGAGCCTTTTAAAACTTCTATTTGTTTTAAATTAGCCGTATTAATAGAATTCCAGTTAACTGTTCCCCCATCATTCTTATTTATGGGTGCACCATCAATCATTACCAATGTTCGACCTGCTTCGTTGCCCATACCACGCAACGAAATATCAGCTGCTCCAAAAATTGATGCACCTCTACTTATGGAAACGCCTGGGATGGAGTACAAGTAATTATCAGCCGAAAGAGCAGGGATTCCCTGAATCTTGTTGTTACCAATAACCTCGACCCTTTGGGGTACATCTAAAATTTTTCTCTCGCTTCGGGTTGCTGTTACAACTACGGTTTTTAACTCATATATTTCAGCATCAAGCATTATTGTAATTTCTTTATTAAATGAATCGGGGCTTATAACAAGTGACTTGGATGAGTATCCTAAACTTTTAGCTGTAATTTCAATTGTATTGTTACCTGTAATTTGGAGTAAAAATGCCCCGTTACTCTGTGATACTGTTTTGATATCAGAATCCTTTACTTCAACAATTGCAAATGGGATTCCATTTCCCGTTTCCTTATCAATTACTTTTCCGCTGAGGCTAACCTGCGAAAAGGTGTTTAGGCTAAAAAACGCCATTGCAAAAAATAAAAAGGTCTTTTTCATTTAAAATTGTTTTTAAAAGGTGAAATTTAAACAACTGAATATCTGACTTAAAATTGAAGCAACACTAATGTTAATAGGTAACCCTAAGCGAAAAAAATTTTTTCAGTATGTATCATTTGCTTCTGGAATTTTTTTTGCACTTTTGCGATATGCATATATTTGCATAACGCAAAAATAACAAAAGATTGGTATATGAGAAAAAATATTACAAAAATTTTAAGTGCACTCGGGTTTATTACGATTTCTGCTGCTTGTAGCTATTTGCCAAGAACTTGGATTGATGCATTATCGGGTGCATCCATTACATTATCCCAGAATGGTAATAGTTTATTCCACCAAACTGATGCAAAAAAACTGAATATTTCAGAGATTAGCATTCAGGGGGAGGTGAAAAAAACAGGAGTGGTTGATTTAAGAAAATTCTACAAGCGGGAAGTTTTTGTCAAAGAAGCTATTCTTGACGAAAGCAATGATCCTAAATTTATTGGTGCTTTTCGTTACATTGGGTATTCTCTTTTTGACCTTTTGAACTCTTATAATCTTGACAAAAAGAATGAAAAGTTTTTTAGACCTTCGATTGATGTGTATGTTGTTATTTCAAATGATAAAGGGGAGCACGTTTCGTTCAGTTGGTCAGAAATTTTTCATACTATTAACCCACATCAGATTATTATTGCCACTGAAGTGGCTCAAATAAAGCCACATAAAAAAGAAGTAAACTACCTCACGGGCAATTGTTGGAAGGTTGTAGCAGCAAATGATCTTTTTTCTTATAGAACAATAGAAAACCCAACTTCTATTACAATCAAATCTTTCGACAAAAAAGAATATCCAATCAACAGAGAAATTAAACCTATGTATAGCCCAGCTGTAAATGTTGTATTTGACAATGGTTTCGATTTTTCTATTCCAACAATTTCAGATACTTCAAGAATTATTAAATACACTTCAATATTTGTTGGTATGGGGATGGGCTATCACCCCAATCCCGAATTTAAGGGAATACCTTTGAAGTCGCTTATGAAAAAACCTAACAATTTATTTGATAGGGAATGGATAATGAATGGATTAGTTTGCTTTTCATCAATTGACGGATACAGAGCAATTTATAGCTATAGTGAGTTGTTTAATAGAAGCGACCAAGTAATTCCTATCCTTTCTATTCCAGAGAATGTTGAAGATGGTGGATATTATAGAATATACTTGCCAACTGACTTTTTTGCAGATAGGAGTGTTAAATCCTTGAAAGAAATCTATTTCTTTAAGGATTAATAATCAATATAGTATAGTTAACAAACCGGATACTCCTTTTATTATTCTTAGTGAATCGAGGGTTTTCTATTTTTATTGTTTTGAGATGCTTCGCATCGCTCAACTTGATAAATATCCTTAACTAAACGACACTTGAAATAATTTGTGATAAAGTAAACAGGTTAAATTTAAACTTTAAGAAAAAA
The DNA here is from genome assembly GCA_012517485.1 of Candidatus Atribacter fermentans. Classification (GTDB taxonomy): domain Bacteria; phylum Atribacterota; class Atribacteria; order Atribacterales; family Atribacteraceae; genus Atribacter; species Atribacter fermentans. The sequence continues at coordinate 608 of JAAYUT010000371.1, read as the reverse complement.
CGCTAGGGTTCAACAAGGGATGTAACCATTTTGGGTTAAATGGATTAGGCAAGCGGGTTGGCACGCAGGAGCTTCTTAACGTAGGATATATCTTAAGCCCCGCACCTCCAAACTGGTCACCCCCCCCAGCCGTTAAATCCCTCCCTTACTCCTTGACTTTTTCTTCATAGCTCTGCGTTAAGACACACTAAATAAAATCCCCCGGACTGTTTAGGTACCGGGGGATTTGGTTAGGTTTGGTTAGGTGAGTGTATTACTGTAATGGTTTTACCACTTCAATGAGTTCGGGTAAATCCATGCCAATTTTCTTGAGGTGCTCAATGGTGGGCACGCCATTCTTATTCCAGCCACGGCGCTCGTAAACGGCATCGAGCAGTTTCTCGTAGCGATCCTCGCGGTACTTGCGTAGGGCGGCCATCTTCTCCTCAAGTGTCATCTTGGTAGGATCAACTCCCACCTGCTCCTTAAGCTGCTTATCGTAGCGCTCCTCGCGGCTGAGGTACTCCTCCTTGGTAACAGGACCAGCAGCGCGGTAGGGTTGAGCGTCGTACTTGCGGGTACCATAGCCCCGGCGAATGTTGAAGATGCGCTGGAAGTTGTAAACGCGT